>DATCUA010000001.1:0-7124 GCA_036567645.1 Rectinemataceae bacterium
CAGGCGGGTCCCCGGCCGTCGGGGCGGGTGGTGTAGGGCGTGGTGGGCAGGTTGCCGCCGTAGATGGAGGAGCAGCCCGTGGCGTTAGCGCAGACGGCTCGATCGCCGTAGAGCTGGCTCATCAGCTTGATGTAGGGAGTCTCGCCGCAGCCCGCGCAAGCGCCGGAGAACTCGAACAGGGGGCGCTTCATGCCTATGCCCTTGGGAAGGGCCAGGTTGAGGTACTTGGCGGGAGTGTCGGGGATGGACATGAAGAAGTCCCAATTCTTGGCCTCGGCTTCCCTGAGCGGGGGCTGGGGCTCAAGATTGATGGCCTTGCGGGCTTCGTTCGTCTTGTCCTTGACCGGGCAGATGTTGACGCAGGCTCCGCAGCCGGTGCAGTCCTCGGGTGCTACCTGGAGGGTGGCCTTGAGGCCGGCGAGTTCTTTTCCCTTTCCCTCGGCGCTCTTGAATGTGGCGGGCGCTCCGGCGAGGTGGACGGGATCGTAGGCTTTGAGCCTGATGACGGCATGGGGGCAGACCATGGTGCAGTTGCCGCACTGGATGCAGATATCGGGATTCCAGACGGGGATCTTCTCGGCTATGTTGCGCTTTTCGTACTTGGTGGTGCCAACCGGGAATGTGCCGTCATCGGGGAGCTTGGATACGGGGAGCTTCTCGCCGCGCGCGGCTATGATCTCGCCCAGGGTCTCCTTGACGAACTTCGGCGCGTACTCGGGAACGGGGGCCAGGATCTTCGTCTTGGAGCCGACCGAGCCCGGCGTGACCTGGCGGGTAGCGGTGAGCGCGAGGTCGATGGCTTCCATGTTCTTGGCCACCACGTCGGCGCCCTTCCTGATGTAAGTCTTCTCCGTATACTTCTTGATCATGGCGATGGCTTCGTCCTCGGGCAGGACGCCGGAGATCTTGAAGAAGGCCGTCTGCATGATGGTGTTGATCCTGGTGCCCATGCCGGCCTTCTCGGCCAGGCTCATTGCGTCGATCACGTAGAACTTGAGCTTCTTGTCGACGATGTGCTTCTGCACCTCCACGGGGAGCTCGTCCCAGACTTTGTCGGCCGTGAAGGGAGAGTTGAGGAGGAAGGTTCCGCCCGGCTTGAGGTTGACGAGCATATCCAGCTTCTCGAGGAATGAGAACTTATGGCAGGCGAGGAAGTCCGCCTTGGTGATGAGGTAGGGCTTCTTGATCAGCTTGGGGCCGAAGCGCAGGTGGCTGATCGTGTAGGTTCCCGCCTTCTTCGAGTCGTAGACGAAATAGCCCTGAGCGGAGTTGGGGGTTTCGTCGCCGATTATCTTGATGGAGTTCTTATTGGCGCCCACCGTGCCGTCGGAGCCGAGGCCGTAGAAGAGACACTCGACCACGCCGTCCGAATCCAGCTGGAAGGAATCATCGAAGTCGAGGCTGGTGAAGCTGACGTCGTCTACGATGCCGATGGTGAAGTGGTTCTTGGGCTCCTCGGCCTTGAGGTTGTCGAATACGGCCTTGGCCATGGCGGGAGTGAATTCGAAGCTTCCGAGGCCGTAGCGGCCGCCCACCACCGTGGGCCAGCTCGCGAAATGGGACGTGCCGGCGCCCATGGCCTCGCCGATGGCGGTGCGGACATCCTCGTAAAGCGGTTCGCCTATAGCTCCGGGTTCCTTGGTCCTGTCAAGGACGGCGATCGACTTTACCGTTGAGGGAATGGCGGCCATGAAATGCTCCACGGAGAAGGGCCGGAAGAGATGGACCTTGACCACGCCTACCTTCTCGCCCTTGGCCACGAGGCTGTTGACCGTCTCCTCCACCGTGTCGGCGCCCGAGCCCATGATGATGACTACTCTCTCGGCGTCGGGGGCTCCGGAATAATCGAAGAGCTTGTAGGCCCTTCCGGTGAGCTTGGCGAACTCCGCCATGGTCTCCTCGACCGCCTTGGGTGTGGCGGCGTAGAACTTGTTGACGGCTTCCCGGCCGGCGAAGTACACGTCGGGGTTCTGGCTCGTGCCCCGGATCGAGGGCTTTTCGGGGGAGAGGCCGCGGGCGCGGTGCTCGCGCACCAGATCCTCGCAGATCATCGCCTTCATGGTCGAGTAGGGTATTTCTTCAACCTTCTGCACCTCGTGGGAGGTGCGGAAACCGTCGAAGAAGTGGAGGAAGGGCACCCTGGTCTTGAGAGTGGCGGCATGGGAGATGAGCGCCATGTCCATAACTTCCTGCACGTTGTTGGAAGCGAGGAGGGCCCAGCCGGTCTGGCGGGCGGCCATGACGTCCTGGTGGTCGCCGAAGATGGAGAGAGCCTGGGCGGCCACGGCGCGGGCGGCGATGTGGAAGACCGTCGAAGTAGCCTCGCCAGCTATCTTGAACATGTTGGGGATCATGAGGAGGAGACCCTGCGAAGCCGTGAATGTGGTGGAGAGGGCTCCCGTGGTCAAGGCTCCGTGGACCGCTCCGGCGGCGCCAGCCTCGGACTGCATCTCTACCACCTGGGGAACCGTGCCCCAGAGGTTTTTCCTGCCCATGGAGGAGAATTCGTCTGAAAGCTCACCCATGGGGGAAGAGGGCGTGATCGGATAGATCGCGATCACTTCCGAACATGCGTGGGCGACATAGGCGGCGGCTGTGTTCCCGTCGATCATCACCATCTGCTTTGACTCGGCCATTGTGGTTCCTTCTCGTGGAATTGGTTGGTATGGCGCTTGCCGGGAAGGGCTTTTCTCGCAGCTGGTGACGTGTGAAGCGGCTTGTACTGTGGTGCTACGAAAGGGCGATCCGCCCGGAAGCAGACTAATCCTATACCAGAATCGGCGATAGTTCAATAGACGAAAAGGATCGGGGAGGGTTTTGTCATCTCGGAGGTCTACGCGGACTGCGGCGGCTGACGGTGCGCGGCGTCTCGCCTGCCGCGCAAGCCAGGTTGACCTGCGAGACGCTGGCTGTATCATGGAGCCATGAAACTACTCGTCCTCGCAGCCGGCCTGGGAAGCAGGTTCGGTGGGGTGAAGCAACTGGCCTCCGTCGGGCCCCATGGGGAGACACTCTTAGAGTACAACCTCTACGATGCCGCGGCGAGCGGCTTCGACTCCGTGGTCTTCCTCCTGAGGAAGGAGATCGAGGACGATTTCAACGCCGCCATACGGTCGCGCCTCCCCCCCGGTCTCCGCGTTGAGATAGCATACCAGAGCGCCGAACGTTGCCTGCCCACGGATGCGGATTTCCTGGCGCGTATGGGCGGAGCCGGTGATGCGCTCTCGGCTCGGAAAAAGCCCTGGGGCACGGGGCAGGCTCTCCTCTGCGCCAGAGAGTTCCTGGAAGGGGAGAGCTTCGCCGTAGCGAATGCGGACGATTTCTATGGTCGCGCGGGGTTTTGGGCGGTTGCCGGCTTCCTGGGAAAACGGGAGGAATCCTCACTGCCCGAATACTGCATCGCAGGCTATAGGTTGGGCGGGGTAGTGCCGGGATCGGGATCCGTTTCGAGGGCCGTCTGCTCAGCGCGTCCGGACGGGTACCTGGAAGGCATCCTGGAACATACGGATGTGCGGAAGTCGGGATCGGCGATCGTATCCATCGGCAAGGACGGCACTCCTTCAGAACTTTCGCCGGATCTGCCGGTTTCGATGAATCTCTGGGGACTGGACTCTTCGGTCTTCCCATGGGCAGAGGAACGGTTCCGGGCCTTTCTCGAGGCTGCCGCCCAGGCTCGGGACGCCTCGTACCTGGAGCGGGCAGAATTCTACCTTCCCACCCTCCTGGGAGAGATGAACGCCGCAGGCAAGGCGCGGATCAAGGTGCTCGACGTTGACGGAACCTGCTTCGGGCTCACGAATCCCCAGGATCTGGAGCGGACGAGGGCGGCCATATCGAGCCTGTCGGCCAGGAAGGAAGGCGAAGGCGAAGGCGAGGGGAAGAACGAAACCTATCCCTCGCCGCTATGGGAGGGCTGGAAAGCACCCCGCCCGGCAAGGGTCGTTCCGGGGAGGACACGATGAAGAAGTGGAATGGGATGCCGGAATTGTTCGACCTCGGGTCCACGGCCTTCTTCCGGCTCTTCGCCTATCTGGACCATCCATGGGAAGCCCTGACTGCCCTGGACTCCTATCTGGGCATGCTCCTCGCCGAGGATCCCCTCGGGGAGGGTTCACAGGCCGGATCGGGGGCCGGGTCGGGATCAGGATCGGCGGGGACCAGGGCCGACCTCAGGCTCGGCAGGCAGGCCGTGGTGGAAGAGGGGGCGAGGATAGAGGGATCGGTCCACATCGGGGCGGGCACGGTGGTGGAAAGCGGAGCCTATATCCGAGGGCCGGCTTGGATAGGAGAACGATGCTCGGTGCGCCAGGGCGCCTACTTGAGGGGATTCGTCCTCGCCGGGGATGGGGTCGTCCTGGGCCACGCGTCGGAATTCAAGCGCTGCATTCTTCTTGAAGGGTCTCAGGCCCCCCACTTCAACTATGTAGGCGATTCCGTGCTCGGACTCGGGGCGCACATAGGTGCTGGGGTCATCCTCTCCAATGTCAGGCTCGACAAGAGGGGAGTGAGGACCGCTCTCCTGCCCGAGGATCCCGAGGCCAAACCGCGGCTGGTTGATACGGGTCTGGATAAGTTCGGCGCGATCCTAGGAGACGCCTGCGAGGTGGGATGCAACACCGTGCTCAATCCCGGGACTATACTCGGCGCACATTGCGTCGTCCCACCCCTATCCAATATAAGAGGGACTTTTGCCCAGGGCAGCCGCCTCGCCTAGAGGAGGGCGCGCACTGCGGCGTGGAACAGCTTCTGAAGTCCCTCTTTCGTGGATGAGGCATGGAACTCCGGCCTCCAGGAGAGCTCGGCCAGGGTGTCCGAAACCGAAAAGCATGCAGCTATGGGCTTTTTCCTGAACGCCGCCACAGCGAAGAGGGCCGATGCCTCCATCTCCACGACCAAGGCCCCTTCGTCCCGGTAGCCGAGGATCTCGCGGGGCGTCTCGCGGTATATGGCGTCGATAGTCCAGCTCGGACCTTTGGAAAAAGCGAGTCCATTCTCCATAAGGGCCGATTCAAGCCTGGACGTGAGTCCAGGATCGGGGGCGGCGGGCTCGTCGCCCTGCATATAGTGCCAGGATGTGCCCTCGTCCCTGAATGCCCCGGTGCAGAGGGCGAGGGAGCCGGGAGGCAGGTCGGCCCTGAGGGAGCCGGCCGTTCCCAAGGACACGAATTCCTCCACCCCCCAGGCTATGAGTTCTTCCAGCATGACTGCAGCCGCCGGTGCGCCGATGCCGAAGCCGCTCGCGAGGGCGAGCCGCCCAGAGCCTGCCCAGGCTTCGTCGATGTAGCACAGCTTGTCGTCGAAGTAGGCTCCCGCGGGGCGCGTTGCGCAGGTATCCATGACGTATCTGGAAAGACTGGACTGATATGAGAGGATGACCCCCTTGGGTGGAGGGCCTGGGGGAAGGGCTCCCAGGCCCCGGATGTAGCCTAGGAAATCGGATGGGTTGAAAAAGGGAGATGATTGGAACTTTCCTGGGTAGCGAGGCAGAGGCATCGCACTCTCCTATTCGATCGGGGGGCCAATAATAGCGCCGCGGACCCGGATTCCATAAAAGGTGGACAGCGGGCGCGAGCCCGGCTACAATATCCGCTCGGGCGGGCTTGAAAGCGCGCCACGGCGGACACGATACCATGCAGGTGCTCGCGATGGGAACAACCTCGAGACATCCCGTAGCCTGGTGCTGAAAGGATTGCGGTTCATGCAAGGAAAACACAGGATAGCGGCCAAGACAAGGCTTTCGGAAGAAGTGTACAGGCTGGAAGTGGAAGCTCCACTGGTGGCGAGGGAGAGGAAGGCGGGGCAGTTCGTCATCGTCCAGTACGATGAAGACTACGCCGAGCGCATTCCACTCACCATAGCGGACGCCGACCCTGGATCGGGCAGGGTAACCCTGGTGTTCCAAACGGTGGGCGCCTCCACCCACAAGCTCGCCCTCAAGGAAGTGGGCGATTCCATCATCCTTCTCGGCCCCTTGGGCAACCCGACTCATATAGAAAAATTCGGCTGGGCTGTCTGCGTCGGCGGAGGGATTGGACTGGCGCCCCTCCACCCCATAGCCCAAGCCTTGAAGGCTGCCGGGAATCGGGTGACGGTGATTTCGGGAGCGAGAAACGAAAGCCTGCTCATCATGCAGAAGGAGATGGAAGCAATAGCGGATGAAAACATCGTGGTGACCGACGACGGATCAGCAGGGCGCAAGGCCCTGGTCACCGTCCCCCTGACCGAGCTCTGCTCCTGGGATCCCAAGCCCGACATCGTCGTGACGATAGGACCTCCCATCATGATGAAGTTCTGCGCCCAGGCCACCAAGCCTTTCGGCATCAAGACCCTGGCATCCCTCAACACGATCATGATAGACGGAACGGGAATGTGCGGGGGCTGCCGGGTTTCCGTAGGAGGCAAGACCAAGTTCGTCTGCGTGGACGGTCCGGAGTTCGATGCCCACGAGGTGGATTGGGCCCAGATGATGACGCGGCTGGGAGCCTACAAGCAGCGCGAGCAGAAGGATCACGAGAAGTGCCATCTGGAGATGGCCGCGGAAGCCCTGGCTGAAGGAAGGGAACGATGAGCCACCAGACCCGCGCCTCGCTCGAAGAGACAGCCCGCCTCGACCTGAACCGGATCCGTTCCACCCCGCTCTCGCCCAAGGAACGGCTGGCGATCCCAGCCCAGGAAATGCCCAGCCAGGACCCGGATGCCAGGCGATCGACCATGGCCGAAGTAGCCCTGGGCTATGGCCCATCCCAGGCCATGCTGGAAGCCGAGCGCTGCCTTCAGTGCAAGAACGCCCCCTGCGTTGCCGGTTGCCCGGTCAGGGTGGACATCCCCGGATTCATAGGCAAGATACGCGATGGGGATTTTGCCGGCGCAGCCGCGGTGATCAAGCGGACCAACCTCCTCCCCTCCATCTGCGGGCGCGTCTGTCCCCAGGAAAAGCAGTGCCAACTGCCTTGCACCGTGGGCAAGGCCCTCAAATCCGTGGACAAGGCAGTCCAGATAGGCAGGCTGGAGCGCTTCGCCGCCGACTACGAAAGGGAAGCGGGCCTGCTTTACGCCCCGGCCGTCGCCTCCACCAGCGACAAGCGCGTAGCCGTCGTGGGGGCCGGCCCGGCTGGCCTCACCTG
>DATCUA010000002.1:0-5264 GCA_036567645.1 Rectinemataceae bacterium
CGAGGAAGGACGCTCTGTCCCGCCTCTCGGGCAGCCTCTCCTCGGCCATAGCCGAAGCGCGGGAAGCCTGCCTCGATCTCCTCGCCAACGTGGAATCCAGGCTCGACTATCCCGACGAGGAAGGCCCGGATGATGTCGCCGACACATCGAAGGTCGCTGGGGAGGGCCAAGCTTTTAGCGGCGCCTTCGGCAATGCCTCAGGCGGCGCCTTCGGCAATGCCTCAGGCGGCGCGTATTCCCCCTCGGCCCAGATAGGCCATCTGAAAGCCCGGCTCGCAGAGCTTTCCGCAGGCTTCTCCGCTTCCCGCCTGAGACAGGAGGGGGCCGTTGTCGTCCTGGCTGGACGGCCGAACGCTGGCAAGTCCAGCCTCTTCAACAGCCTCGTGCGCGAGGAACGGGCCATCGTGTCGCCGGAGCCAGGTACCACGCGCGACTGGATAGAGAGCTGGATCGAGCTTGGCGGATGGGCCCTGCGCCTTATCGATACGGCGGGCTTGCGGGAAGCCGGCGAGGGAGTCGAGGCCGAGGGCGTGCGCCGAAGTCTGGGAAGGGCCGAGGAGGCCGACATACTCGTCTATGTCGTCGATGGAGCCGAAGGCCTCGCGGAGGAGGATAGTCGGTATCTCGATAGCCATCCTGGCGCGCTGCGCGCATGGAACAAGGCCGACCGTGCCGACTGCTTCCCCGCTCCTCCCGGATGGATCCTGACTTCGGCCCATAGACAGGGGGGCATAGCGGCCCTGGAATCCGGACTCCTGAAGGAGCTCGGCTCCATGGCCGACCTGCCCGGGCCTGGCGCTGGCGGCATCGCGAACCACCGGCAGAAGGCTCTGGTCGACAGAGCCATTTCGATACTCGACGCGGCCGAAGCTCAAGAAGCCTCGGGCGCATCCCTCGACATCCTCGCCCTCTCGCTTCGCGAAGCGGCTCAGACGCTCGGGGAGATCACGGGCGAATACCCGAGCGAAGCCGTCCTGGAGAGGATCTTCGGATCCTTCTGCTTGGGGAAGTGAAGCTGACATGGGAGATTTCGATGCTATCGTCATAGGGGGAGGGCACGCGGGCATAGAGGCTTCCCTGGCCCTTGCGCGGCTCGGCGCCTCGACACTGCTGATAACCCAGAATCCTGACACTATCGGCCGTATGTCCTGCAACCCGGCCATAGGGGGCCTGGCCAAGGGCAACCTCGTACGTGAGATAGATGCCCTGGGCGGCCAGATGGGTATCCTCGCGGACGCTTCGGCCATCCAGGTTCGGATGCTCAACCAATCGAGGGGTTCGGCTGTCCAGGCCCCGCGCGCCCAGGCGGACAAAGCCCTCTATGCCTACCTCGCCAGAAAGACGATTGAAGCCCAATCCGGTCTCTGCATACTCATGGATACGGTCACCGACTTCCTGACCGATGCTTCCTCGAAGAGGATCGAAGGCGTCGTCACCGAGCGGGGCGCTCGTATCGGCGCTTCCGCTGTCGTCCTCACCACGGGCACCTTCATGGAGGCCCGGCTCTTCATCGGTGAATGGAGCGCATCCGGAGGCAGGCTGGGCGAGCCGGCTGCGATAGGCCTGGGCTCCTCGCTGAGGGCTCGGGGCTTCCCGCTCGGGCGGATGAAGACGGGCACCCCTGCCCGCATAAAGGCTTCGTCCATAGATTTTTCTCGTCTGGAAAAGCAGGCGGGAGATCCTCGGAGAATCTTCTTCTCATTCCTCGAACGCGACTTTGGAAGGCCGAATATACCCTGCGGCGTCGTCTGGACGAACGAATCCACTCATGCGGCTATACGCGCGGGGCTGGGGCGCTCCCCTCTCTTCTCGGGAGTGATCCAGGGCAGGGGGCCGAGGTACTGTCCCTCCATCGAGGACAAAGTCGTGCGTTTTCCCGAACGTGAACGACACCAGGTATTCGTCGAGCCCGAAGGCGAATACACGGACGAGGTCTACCTCAACGGCCTTTCGTCTTCCCTGCCCGAGGATGTCCAGCTGGCCTTCTACCGCAGCCTGCCCGGTTTCGAACGCGCTCAGATCGTGCGCCCTGCCTACGCCGTGGAGTACGACTACGTGGAACCGTGGGCCCTCTCCGCTTCTCTGGAATCCAAGCTGCTCGCCAGGCTCTTCATCGCCGGACAGACCAACGGCACATCCGGTTACGAGGAAGCGGCGGCCCAGGGCTTGATGGCGGGCATCAACGCTTTTAGAAGCCTCCGTGGAGACGAGCCTTTCATCCTGGGTAGAGACGAGGCCTACATCGGAGTGCTCATAGACGATCTAGTCACCCTCTCCCCTACCGAGCCCTACCGCATGTTCACGAGCAGAGCGGAACGACGCCTTTCCTTGCGTCAGGACTCGGCCGATATGCGTCTCACGCCCAAGGGAATGGCTTTGGGCTTGGTAAGCTCGGAGCGGAGGGAACGCTTCGAAGCGAGACGTGAAGGGGTGGAGGAACTGGCCGCGCTTCTGGAAGCCAGAAAAATAACGAGAGCCGATCTTGGTCCAGAGGGCGAAGATAGCCCGCTCTTCGCCCATCTGGGCGAGTCCCTGGCCTTGGTCCTCCGGGATCCGGCTGTCGGCTCGAGGCTCGACCGAGCCGGGAGCTTTGCCGACTTCATCGCTCCCATGGTGCCGCGCGCGGCGGGATTGCCCGCATCCTGTCTCGAGACTGCTGTACTCGACGCCCGATACCGTGGCTACGTGGAAAAGGAAGATCGGCTCGCTTCCCGCCTCGATAAATCGGATCGAATGAGAATCCCGCCAGGCTTCCCCTACGAATCCCTCGCTGGACTATCCCAGGAAGCCAAAGAAAAGCTCCAGGCCTTGCGGCCTCTTACTCTCGGTCAGGCGGGGAGGATACCTGGAGTGAGAAGATCGGATACGGCTCTCCTCTATGTCCATTTGGAGCGGCTGGCAAAGAAGCCGAATCCCTAGGCATCATCCGTGGAAAAGCCGCATATCGAGGCGAGTTGCGCTTTCGCCCCTTCGAGGGTTTCCGCGTAGCGGGCGCGCAAATTCTCCACGTTCTGCTTATAGAATGCAGCGAATTCCGGATCCTTCATGGGATCGAGCCGCACGTCCTGGCCCAAGCGGGCCGACATCTGCCTTTCCTTCTCCTTCAGCTTCGGCGCCCACTGGGTGCGTATGGCCTGCTCGACCTTTTTTAGATCTTCCTGGTACTTGGCTAGGAAACCCGAAATCTGCTGCACCAGGGCAACCGCTTCCTTGTCCGATCCTCGGCTTCCCAGGAGCCCTTTCTGTCCGGAAGCATGGGCGAGGGCGGCTATGCCCTCTCCTACGGCCTCAAGCTTTTCTGGAGAGAAGAATCCGTTGGGGAGCTGTATCTGCGCGACCAGGACATCGAAGGCCGCCTTCCTGAAAATCTCCCGATATTCGGGCTTCCGCCCCTTCAAAGCCGCGCCCAGGTTGAAGGAGGCGGGATCGTCGAGATATCTGCCCGCCGCCCTGCGTCCTTCCACTTTTTCTTCGCCGGCGAGGATGAACGCCTCGTCCACCTTCAACCCCTGGGTTTTCTCGAGGGCCAGTTCAAGAGCGCTCTTTATCATCGCCATCGGACATCCTCCGTCTCGGGTTGCCTCCCCCAAGCGAGGAGGCGAAACTCCATACCTTGTCTCCTACGCCCGCCACCACGATGCCCGCCACGATGTACTCGAGCGCCCGCTCCACTTCGGGAGAAAAACCCGAGGTTATCAGGTTGAGCACTTCGATGCAGTAAAGCACCATGATTGAGGCTACGGTAACCTTGCCCATGAAGGTGGTCTTGGGCTCGATCCGCCGCTTGACGGCGATGAGGATCGCCATGAGCAGGGCCTGGATGCCCAGGCGAGCCAGGACGAGGGCCAGGAACCAGTAGGGTATGAGCCCATAATACCGAAATACGAGAGTGAGGACAACCAAGAGGGAGTAGTCGCTCGCAGAGTCCATCATTCTGCCTATCTTCGTCACTTCCCTCCCGCGGCGCGATACGTATCCATCCAGAAAGTCGGTAATGAAAATGAACACGACAAGGGCGAGAAGCGGGTAGCGTATCCCATGGGTCTTGGCTGCCATAACGAGGTAGAGGAGAGTAGGCAAGGTGCTCAGGCGGAATAGTGTAATCCTATTGGCCAGGTTGATGGAGCCGAGGCGCTCCTGTGTCTCTTCCTTCTTGAAATCTTCCTTAAATAGCATGAGAAGCAGGTAGACCGTCACATGGAAGGCAAGGCTGGTTGAGAGGAAGGCGGCTCCGTACTCGCGGATGAACCGCCCGGGAAGGGAGAAGGCGAGGAAGATCGCGCACTGGACGAGGAAGTAGGAGGCAGTGGTTGCGCCTATGCTCCTATTGAGGCTTTTACGTCTATCCGCGTCTTCCATGGAACCCCGTCCCAGCCTCCCAGGGCCGGGTCGGAAAAGTCTACAACCTTGACAGCCGGCCTGTCAAATCCGTATGCTGGGCCGATGACGAACGCCGACAAGGTGACGTTGAGCAGGATTTTCCTAGCGCCTGTTTTTTTTATCGCCTACCGCTACGCGCCGAAGTCAAGTCTCCTCTCCGTCCTCTTCCTTTGGATTCTCTTCGCCACCATAGAGCTCAGCGACCTCGTCGACGGAAGGGTGGCGAGGGCTGAAGGCAAGGTCAGCTCTTTCGGAAAGCTCTTCGATCCATTCGCCGACGTGTTGGCGCGCATAACCTATTTCGTCTGCTTCGCCTTCGATGGAGCGATGCCGATCTGGATATTCCTCATCATCCTCTATCGCGAGTTTGGCATGCTCTTCATGCGCATGCTCCTGGGCATGAAGGGCGTGGCCATGGGCGCCAGGTCGGGGGGCAAGCTCAAGGCGGGCATCTACATGGTAGCCGGTGCGATTTCCCTCGCCTTGGTCAGCTTCGAGCGCCTCGGCATCCTCTCCTCATTGTCCGTTCACCTCCGCAGGGCCAGCCTGGTAGCGTACATCGCCGCCGCCATCCTCTCCGTAGCATCCTTCATCGACTACCTCATCCAGTTCCGCAAGCTGAGCGCTTGACCCTTTTTTTCTTTTTTGCTAGGTTTTCTTCCGCAAGATACCGCTTCATACAGCTCTGTATCGCAATGTTTGCAATGAAATGCGATCTTATTCGTTTTTATTAAAAAGCGAATAAAATCGCTTGACAGAGAGGGTATGAGTCTGGTAGCTTCATCGAGCGCTCTGGGGGGTACCCTGGGAGCGGGCGCCGGGCCCGAGGGATCGGGGAAGGCGCAGGGATCTGTAACAGGGAATAGGGAAGGGATAGGAAGAGG
>DATCUA010000003.1:0-4592 GCA_036567645.1 Rectinemataceae bacterium
GAATCCACGGTGTGCTGGTAGGCTACGGGCTCCACCCCGACGCGCGCCCCCGCGGCCTCAGTCGCCACGAGCAGGCGCTCCAGCGACCTGCACAGCCTGTCGAAGGTCTCGGGCTTGGACGTGTCCGGATGGAATGAGCAATCGGCAGAGGCCGATCCCGTCTCGGTTCCCACGAGGTCGCAGAAGAAATCGGCCGCTCTCGACAGATGGTCCTCGAATCTCGCCAGCTGGCGCTCCAGCTCATCGGGTTCCGGATGGACGGGGTTGATGTAGCAGCCAAGGACAGCCACCCGCATGCCGTTCGCCCCAAGGGCTTCCGCGGCCCGGCGCGCGAGGGCGGGATCTATCCTGGGAGGCTTCCAGGAAGGGAAGAGCTTGTACGGAGCAAGCTGGATGGCGCTCGCTCCCAACGAGCGGTAGGAAGCGAGGGCGGCCGCTACCTCCTCGGGTTCGCCCGAGGCGAAGTCGTGGGCCCGAAGTCCGAAGCTGAACATGGAGGCAGTCTAGTCTTCCCCATATGATAGAACAAGGAGAACCTATAGAGCCTCGACTGTGTTCGCCACTCGTCATTTAATAGAATATTCCGCGGTAGGCCAGTCTATTCCCATTTAGATCGCGTATGATGGCATATATTGACATGCAGAAGAATGCGGAAGTACGATTCGCGCACCACGAATCCCATAAGGAGTGTCCCATGAAACTCAAATTCCTTTTCATCCTCCCGCTCGCGGCCTTGCTCGCCTTTTCCTGCGCACCCAAGCAAGCCAAGACCGAAGCGGCTCCTGCGGCACCCGCCGCTTCCGCGGCTCCCGCAGCCATCGTGGCCGCCGATATCAAGGATCCCGCGGCCTGGATTGCCGCCTATGACCAGATCATCAAATCCTATTCCGAAGCCGCCGCCCTGGTGAACAACGGCAACGCTGCCGCCATGGCCACCGCCGACTCCCTCGCCAAGACCGCCGCTGAGCTCGACGCCGTGGCCGAAACCATCAAGGCTTCCCTGATCGGACAGGCCCAGACCGATTTCGCCGCAAAGATCCAGGAGTACAAGGACAAGTTCAAGGCCGCTTCGGCGAGCTGAATCCGGTCCGCCAGCCCATTCATTCCAACATTCGCCAGCGCCTGAGCGCGAAACGCGGATAGAGGACGGCTTCGAGGACGCAGATCCCCACGAGAATGAAACCGTAGAGGGTCGCGTATCCCTCCCGGGGAAGCGAGATGGCCGCGCTCAACGCGGCCAAGCCACCCAGTGCCGCCATGGCTCCCAGGATGCCGATGACGGCATTGGGGTTTTGTTTCAGCGCGGCCATGGGGTTGTCCCAGGAAAGCCTGGGCCACGCCGTGTCCAGCCAGAGCCCGCCCAGATTGAATGCGAAGCAGAACGCGTTCGAAAGCCCCAAAGCTAAAAACACATCCAGGATACGTGAACCCAGGACAAGAGAACCGATGACGGAACCCGTCAAGGAACCGAAGACCGCGAAGAGCTCGGCGTGGAGGAACTTGGCCTTGAAGTAGGAGAGGGGGGAGATCGGCAAGGCCCTGATCCAGGGGAGGAATTTGGCGTCCCGGGATACAGCTGTGCAGGCGATGCTCGTGGAAGCGCCCAGGAAGGCTCCGAAAGCGGCAGGTATCAGGTAGCCCGCCGGCCCGCCCAGGAGGGCGAGGGCTCCCGCCATCTGGGATCGGATGACATCGCCTTGGGCGAGGTAGGCTACGGCCAGGACGAGGGGCAAGAGGAGAACCACGAAGGGTCCGTTGAGGAAGTAGATGGGCTCCCGATTCATGAGCCGGAACTCGCGCACAAGGAGGGCTGTTCCGGGGCTTCTCCTCGCGAAGACCCCGCTCTTCCCATCGGCCGAGAGGACGAGCTTTCCGCGTCTGGCGGTGCTTTCGCCGAAAGCCTGCAGGCTCTTCACGTAGGAAGTCCCGAGCAGGAAGGCGACGGCGGAACAGCTGGCCAGGCCGAGGGCGAGGTTGGAAAGGGAAGCCGCGAGGGCCAGGGGCCGGGACGCGTCTCGAAGGGATACCCAGGCGAGGAAGGAGGGGGGCCATGCCCTTCCCGCCTTGGACATGAAGGAATCGGGACCCGCGAGGAGGGAGAGGGCCGCGGCGTCCCCCATGCGGGACAGCGTGCCCTGGAGGTATATGTTGAAGCCCAGGGCTACGAAGAGGCCAAGGAAGCCCCCTATGTAGAGCATGGCCTGCCTGTTCCGAAGCAGCTTGGAAAACGTGGATGCCGGGATGAGGATGAGATAGGCGAGCGCCAGGGGGAAGAGGGGCAGGGCGAGGGCGTTCAGTATGGCGTAGATATAGAAGGCCGCCGGAGGGCGTTCATTGATTCCATAGACGCCGGCCGCGACCAAGAGGGCGAAAATCCCGGCGATCGCGTCCACGGCGTACACCTGGATCATCTTGGCACCCAGGACCCAGGAAGGCCTCAAGGGAAGGGCGAGGAGGCTCGACTCGGCCGCCGATGAGGAAAACATGGAAAGGGCCATCATGAAGGCGAGGATGAAGACGATGATGGCCGCGGTAGCCGACGCGTTGAGGAGGATGAAGCTTTGGAGTCCCGCCGGGGCCAGGGCCCGGTACAGGCTCGTGTTCATCATGACGAAGATGAAGCCGAAATCGGCTGCGAGTGCGAGGATGCCGATGCCAATGGCTATGGTCTTCACGAGGGTTTTGGGCTTTTTGAGTTCTTCACGCGAAGGAAACGTGAGGCCAAAGCTCGTCTTGAGGTAGAGCAAGACGAGGCTGGTGAAGGGCTTTCTTTCGTCGCGCATCAGCCCTCCTCGCCTTCGACCAGGTCGAGGAAGAGACTCTCCAGGCTGGCGTCCTCGCCCCTCAGGGCCTTGAGCCCCGCCAGATCTCCCATGAAGGCTATGCGCCCGGCTACAATGATGGCCAACTCGTCGCAGACCTTCTCAGCCACCTCCATGACATGGGTGGAGAAGAACACGCATTTCCCCGCGGATGCCCTCTCTCGCATGATGGCCTTCAGTTGGAAAGCCGCCTCTGGATCCAGGCCCACCATGGGCTCGTCCAGGATCCAGTTCCAGGGATCGTGGAGAAGGCTGGCCACGATGCAGAGCTTTTGCTTCATTCCCCTCGACATCGAGCCGATGGAGGAGCCGAGTACATCGGAAATGCTGAACCGCTCCGAGAATTCAGCTATCCTCGCTCGGCGATCCGCCGGGGAAACCCGGAAGACATCGGCTACGAAGTCCAGGTACTCGTGGGCCTTGAGCTTGTTGAAAAGCTCGGGATTGTCCTGCACGAGGCCGATGCGGGACTTCGCCTCGAGCGGCCTCGTTTCCATGGGGATGCCATCCACGAATACGGCGCCCGAGTCGGGACTCAAGGAACCGCAGGCCAATCTCAGCGTCGTCGTCTTTCCCGCGCCATTGGGACCGAGGAAGCCGAAAACCTTTCCGTCGGGCACGCAGAGGCGTATGGAGTCCACGGCTTTCTTCGCGCTCTTGGCGTATGTCTTGGAGATCCCCTCGAAAGCTATCATGCGCATCCTCCCATCGTCCTGCTACGCGGCACGCCCGATCTACTCGGCACAGCGCTCCGGCCTTCTATCCGGCGTGCATCCCACTATACTACCACGGATGGTCCCGGCAGTGCATAATGCCCATCTATGGCTACCGTCCCCATAAGCGAGGATTCCGGCCCCGGAGTGGTCCACGAGCTCCTCTACAGCCTCAGGGTCAAGGATTCCATGACCCCCGATCCCGTGACGGCCCGCCCCGATTCCTCCTTGAGATCGGTGCAGATCCTCATGAAGGAGCACGCCATCACGGGAGTGCCTATCGAGCTGGACGGAAGACTCTACGGCATGGTCAGCATCGGCGACATAATCGCCGCATTCGACTCCGGCACCATCGACTCTCCCGCCTCCGCGGCGATGACCAGCTCCCTGGTGACCCTCGACGAGGAAATGCCCCTCGCCATAGCGGTATCCTATTTCGACCGCTACAAGTTCGGCCGCTTCCCCGTGCTGGACGCCACCGGCAGGCTCTGCGGCATCATCACCGCCTCGGATATCCTTCGCCGCCTCCTCATAGCCCTCAACGAGGAGATTGTCCGCATGGAAGAGGGCATTGCCAGGCGCCAGGCCACGGAGGAGGGCCCCCGGCCCTTGGCCGAGCTCAGTTTCGGCACCCTGCCCCTGGACTTCGCCAAGGCGGGCGCGGCGAGTAAGCGATTCAAGCAAGCCCTCGTCGAGCTCGGCTGCCCCGCACCAACGGCCCGGAAGGCGGCAGTGGCCTCCTACGAGCTCGAGCTGAACCAGGTCATCCACTCGAGCGGCGGAATAATGGAGATGCGGGTGTTCGAGGATTTCATCCGCATCCTGGCCAGGGACGAGGGCCCGGGCATAGAGGACGTTGAGCTCGCCATGAGGGAGGGCTATTCCACGGCTAACGAGTGGGTGCGCTCCCTCGGATTCGGGGCAGGCATGGGCTTGCCCAACGCCAAGAGGGTTTCGGACGAATTCTCCATAGAATCGAAGCTCGGCGCGGGCACGACCGTGCGGGCAGGAATACGCTGGAAACGCGCCCAGGGAGGGGAAGAGCATGCTATTGGCT
>DATCUA010000004.1:0-2035 GCA_036567645.1 Rectinemataceae bacterium
GCCGGCCCCGTGAGCCCGTAATGCCTGAAGAGCTCAGCCGAGCTGCCGCAGGGCGCCCATTCGTCCGGAACGCCCAGGATGCGCATGGGCACGGGGCGGGTCTGCACTACTATCTCGGCGACAGCGGCGCCGAGGCCCCCGTGGATCGAGTGCTCTTCCACAGTGAGGATGCAGCCCGTCTGGCTGGCCGCGGCCGCGATGGCTCCTTCGTCCAGGGGCTTGATAGAGCAGAAATCCAGCACCCTGGCCCGGATTCCGCTTTTCGCCAGGATGTCGGCGGCTTCCAGGGCCGGCTGGACGCACTCGCCCGCCGCTATGATCGAGCAGTCGCCGCCTTCGCGCAGGGTCAGGGCCTTCCCGGGAACGAAGGGAGAAGGGAAGGCCTCGCAGTACACGTCGGCCACGGGCGCCCGCCCCAGACGCAGGTAGGCTGGCTTGCCGCTCGAAGCCAGGTATTCGGTTACCGCCTTCGTGGACGCGGTGTCGCAGGGAACGAATACCTCGATGCCTGGAATCGCGCGCATGACCGCCAGGTCGTGGAGAGAGTGATGGGTACTCCCCAGGGGACCGTAGCTCAGGCCGCCCGAAATCCCCACCACTTTCACGTCGGCGCGGGAATAGGCCACGTCAACTTTCACCTGCTCGAGGCTCCGGGCCGAGTAGAAGCACGCTGGGCCGCAGACGAACACCGTATTCCCGAAACTGGCTATCCCCGCGGCTATGCCCACGGCGTCCTGCTCGGCTATGCCCGCTTCTACGAAGCGCTCCGGCAGGGCTTCGGCAAAGCCCTCCATGGCCGCCGAGCCGCGCGAATCCGAGCACACGGCCCAGAGCTCTGACCTCGATCTCGCCATTTCCAGGAGGGTCGACGAAAAGGCATGCCTGCAACTGAATCCCGGCGCGCTCATTTGCCGCCTCCTTCCATGGAGCCAGGGAGGAGGGCCGCTTCGGCTTCGAGTTCGCGCAGGGCTCGGAAATACTCTTCCTGCGAAGGAGTCTTGTGGTGCCAGGCGGCGTTGTTCTCCATGAAAGAGGGACCCCTGCCCTTGATCGTCCGAGCGATGAGGAGGCTGGGCTTGCCCGGTTCCCAGGGGATCTCGTCGAAGGCCCGGGTGAGCTCTTCGAAATCGTGGCCGTCTACCTCCCGCACCGACCATCCGAATGAACGGTACTTTTCCGCCAGGGGGCTCGAGTCCATGACCTCCCCCACTTCACCCGATATCTGCAGCCTATTGGCGTCGATGATCGCCGTGAGCTTGTCCAGGCCGTAGTGGCCGGCAGCCATGGCCGCCTCCCAGACCGAGCCCTCGGCCTGCTCCCCATCACCCATGAGGACGAAAACCCGGGACGGCGAACCGCTGCGCTTGGCGGCTAAGGCCATGCCCGCCCCAACCGAGAGGCCATGGCCGAGAGAACCGGACGGGACCTCCACCCCGGGCACCTTGAGCGTTGGGTGGCCGTAGAGCATGGTTCCGAAAGATCCGTACTCGCCGAGAACAGATTCGGGGAAGAAGCCGGCCCTGGCAAGGACGGCGTAGAAGCCTTCGACGCTATGGCCCTTGGAGAGGATGAACCTGTCCCGTCCGGGATCGTCCGGCTTCTTGGGATCGTATTTCATCGCGTAGAAGTAGAGGGCGACGAGGATATCCACCGACGAGAGGGAACCGCCCATGTGTCCCATGCGCGCGGAGTAGATCATGGTTATCACCCGTCTTCGTATATCCAGGGCGATCCGCCTGAGATTTTCTATAGAATCCAAGAATGCCTCCAGGGGCTAAAAATCGCTTTCCGCCTGCCTAGGCGACGATGACCCTGACGCCAAGAGCCTCGATCTTATCGGCAAGCAGAGGGTCCATGCCATCGTCCGTTATGAGGCAGTCGACGCAGGCTATCGAGCCCAGCGATGCCAATGCCGCCTTGCCGAACTTGGTGGAGTCCGCTAGGAGATAGGTTTCACGCGCCGATTCGATCATCGTTTTTTTTACGACAATGTCGCTGAAGCCGGGATAGGTGAGTTCGAAGATGGGGGATATCC
>DATCUA010000005.1:0-6279 GCA_036567645.1 Rectinemataceae bacterium
TCTTCCCTGTCGGGCCGGATCCGCTGAAAGCTCAAAAAGCCCAATGCCGACCGGACAGCCCTCGCCAAGAAACCGGGCTTGGAACCAGGAATCGCCTGCACGATGACTATATCCCCCCTGCCATACTGCGGGATCGGAGGAATCCGGGGATTGGCGCCCCGCCCTCCCAGAATGGGTGAAGCGAGAACGATAGAGCTCTTGGGGATACAGGGAGCCATGGAATCGGAAGCTATCCTGTAGGATCTCAATACGAAGGCGTGGAAAGAAGCCGTTACCGCGAGTACGACGAGAACGCGCAGGGCCGAGCGCCTCCGCGCCCGGGCGGCCAGCACTTTTTCCGTATAGGATCTGTGCCGTGAAAAGAAAGCCACCTGCACCTCCAGATACGGTCTGTCTCCCGGATTAGCGGATGCGCCCGGCCCTGGATAAAGGCCAGTAGATGAAAAGCGCCCTGCCAAGCACCCGGTCAGTGGCAACAGGCCCGAAGTACCTGGCATCCCTAGAGTTGTCCCTGTTGTCGCCCATGGGGAATATCCTCCCCTCCGGTACAAACCAGCCCATCTCGAACCGCCTCGAGGCTGCCGCTATCCTAGAATCGCTAGGATCGATGCCGCGCAAGGCCTTGATGCGGGCTGCATCGAAACCGAAGGCATCCTTGTAGGCAGCGGCCTGAGATGATGCCGAAGCAATCGCGGATGGGATTTTTAGGCCTGCCTCCTTGTACGCGGAAGCGAAGCCGGTGGATTCTATGGCTGAGTACTCCGACGCCTCAACGAGACGTACCGCCTTCTTGTCCAAGCCCAGGTCTGCCATGAGCCTCGATTCGTCCAGGAACTCGGAAGCGCCTCGCGGCATGATGCTCACCTCGCCCTTTTCGACACGGATTCTGTCTCCCTGGTATCCGACGGCTCGTTTGATGAGGTAATGAACCCTTGGCTCTCCAAGCTCGTCCTTGTCTATATCCACCAGGGTGAGCGTGAGCATGTAGATCATCTGTTGGAGTATTGTGAAGACTGGTCCCTTTGACAGATACGTGGGATTCTCGAACACGATGATCTGTCCCCGCTTCGGAGCCGCCGCGCCTGTGAGCTTTCCCACGCCCGGGAGGAGTTCCGGCCCGAACGACAGCTTATCCACGAAGATCATGTCGCCGATGAGGAGGGTTTTTTCCATGGAACTGGAAGGGATCCTGTAGTTCTGGAAAACGTACTGGTTGACGACGAGGACGACGCAAGCTGCCCAGAGTATGGCATAAATCCAATCCAAGACTGGATGCCGCGCCTGCTGGCGCATCTTCTCCTTGAGCTTCTTCTTGAGCCTGCGGGTGAGAACGCGCTCGGTGAATGCCACCAGTACCTGGGACAGCCCCTTCCTGTCGGCAGATTGAGTGCTCATCCGCAAAACCCTAGCATGACAGGGCTCCGTTGACAAGCCGGACCCCATCCTATACCCTTTTCCGGATGAAGGAAGAAAGGAAGGTTCAGCAGTCGGACATAGACGAGGCCAAGGTGATCCTAAAGCCTGTAGCCGGCATACGACCGGAGCTCTACATGCCGGCAATCTATGCCATTGGGCTTATCCTCATTCTCTTCCTTGTCCTCGTCTACCCCGGAATCAAGTCCAACGGATCATACCTCGTCCTCGAAGGAGCGCCTTTTGTCGCTGAAGTCAGGATCGACGGCGCCTATGCGGGGAGCACGGATCAGAAGGTCTTCGTCCAAACGGGAAAGCGGCATCTCGAGATCCGAAAAGCAGGGTATAAAAGCCATACAGCCTCGATAGAAGTGGGCGGGCGCCTTGTCGGTAGCCTCTTCTTCCCGAGGATCATGAAGCTGAGCTATTCCCTCAGCCCGGTCGATAGGCGTGCTTCTCTGCAGAGATCCTTCGAGGAATACGCGGCCTGGTCACTCACCGGCAAACCTTCCGCCCTCTACCAGATCCCCCTCGTTCTTTCAGAGGGAGCCTGGGACTACTCGAAATCGGGATCGGCGACGGTGACGGCAGGCGAAGCGAGGCCGATAGGCGGTTCCGAAACGAAGGATTCGGACCCCGGCGCGAACCCGGACAGGATCCTTCCTCTGCGCAGTTTCGCCTCGGATGCCCTCGCCGCCGCCCAATCGGCCGAATCGGCTCGCGATGGGCTGAGAGCTGTCTTCGTGCTCGGTTCGGGAGGCAGCCTCTCCGCCCCCGGCCTTCTCGAGGCGGTTCGAATCTCGCTCTCCGCCCTCGGCTCTGATGCAGGGGGAGCCGTCTGGTTGCGCGACATTGCACCCAAGCTCGGCTCTGCGTGGTCGGACCGCTTGAAGAAGATCGCCGGATCGGACGGTCCCGCTGGATCGCCACCCCGCCCCTTCTCCTCGGTGAGGGTGGCGGGCCAGGAGTACATCCTCTACTCGGCAGGAACCATCCGGATGGAGGGACAGGCTCCCTCGGGCTCATCGGCGGCTTATACCCTCGCGCTTGGCGGTTTCGGCATCGGCTCTACCGAGGTTACCAACGCGCAATGGGCCGAATTCCTCTCCGCCAGGCCTTTCTGGAAACGGGAAAACGCCAATGCTCTCATCGAAGCGGGGCTCGTCGGCCCGGACTACCTGGCAACCTGGCCTGGTTCGCCCCAGTCGCCTGTCACGGGAGTATCATGGAATGCCGCCCAAGCTTTCTGCGCATGGAAAAGCGAAGCCTCCGGGGACTATGAGGTTATCTTGCCGAGCGAATCCATGTGGGAAGCGGCGGCCTCGGCCAGCCTGAGATCCGATCCTCGGATAATCCAAGACAAGGCCAGGTGGTCCGATCCCGGCGCATCAGGGCCCGCCTCAGTGGGCTCGTCGGGCTTCTCATCGGGCTTGGCCGATATTTTCGGAAACGTATGGGAATGGACATCGAGTCCCTATATCCCCTACCCCGTCTTCGCCGCGGGAAGCTTTTCCGGGAGGGAGAAGGCGGTTCGCGGCGGCTCATGGGGCAATCATGCTGGTAGCGTCGGATTAGGAACCAGGGGAGGCATGGAGCCGGAAGGATCCTCGCCATTCCTGGGTTTCAGGACCGCTATCCGGAAGCGATAGTTCGCATGGGCGTACCCGAGCACTCCAAGATCCTGGCCATCAATCGCAAAGCCCGTTTCGACTATTCAGTCGAAGACAGCTTCGAATGCGGACTGGTGCTGCTCGGGAGCGAGGTGAAGTCCATCAAGGACGGCCGCCTTTCTTTCCCCGATTCCTACGCCGAGGTCAAGGAAGCCGAAGTCTGGCTCAAGAACTTTCGGATAGCCGAGTACCCCTACGCTACAGCCTTCGGACATGATCCTGACAGGCCCAAGAAACTCCTCCTCCACGCCCAGGAAATCAAGCGCATAGACAGGAGGGTGAGGGAAAAAGGATTCACTCTGATCCCCCTCTCCATATACCTCAAGCGAGGCCGTATAAAAGTGGAGCTGGGTCTGTGCAAGGGCAAGAAAGCCTACGATAAGCGGGCCGACATCAAGGAACGAGATATCGAACGGGATATCAGGCGGGAATTCCGCTCCAGGGAGTGGTGAATTGCGCATCACCGGGGGCAGATACAAGGGCCGGACAATAGAGCTCCCCCATGGAAGGCTTGAAATCAGGCCGGCCATGGACAGAATGCGCGAATCCGTATTCGCTGTCTTAGGCGATTTGACCGGCCTCTCCTTTCTCGACCTTTTTTCGGGTTCGGGGATACTCGCTCTCGAGGCGGCATCCCGGGGAGCCCACCCCATTGTCTGCGTGGAACGGGACAGAGCGAAGTTCCCCATTCTCCTCAGGAATGTGGCCCTAGCCGAGCGAAGGATAGAGTGCAAAGCCCAGCCCGTCGAGCTTTTTCTAGAGAGGAACAGGCAGGCTTTCGACGTGGTCTTCATGGATCCGCCCTTCCCCTACGCCTACCGTCTCGACATTCTCAAATCAATACAGGCGTCACAGAGCCTCGCCCCAGGGGCCCTGTGCATCATCCATTTTCCCCTAGAAGACAAGCTGCCGCAGAGCGTCGGGAGTCTGAGGCTGGAAGACGAGAGGGAGTATGGCCGCTCCATCGTCCGCTTCTACCGGAAATCGGATCCAAGTGCAGAGACAATATAAACGCACTTGCCCTCGGGCTCCATAAACTCGTATAGTATCGGAGGGATGGCGAGGCACAAGTAGAGGCAAGTTCTTCGGTAAAACGTGGAATATAATAAAATACGCCGAGCATCCCAAGGAAAAAATATGAACGAACCAAATCCCTCCCCTATGGAAGACGCATTCGAGCTTCCCGATTCGCTTGACAACGAACTCAACGAGATCTCCGAATCCTCCAAGCGAGGCTATCAGCTCCTCAAGGAAAACCGCTTTGATGAGGCGGTGGACTGCTTCGCCCAGATTCTGGAAAAGGACAAGGAGAACAACTATGCCCTGGTTGGCCTAGGAGATGCGGCGCGGAAGCGCGGAGCATTCAGGGAGGCTTCCGAGCACTACAGGCGCTGTCTCGTGTACCATCCGGGCAATTCCTACGCCCTCTTCGGCCTGGCCGACTGCTACAAGGCCCTGAACCAGTACCATAAAGCCATAGAGATCTGGGAGCAGTACCTCCTCCACGACAACACCAATATCACCGTCCTCACCCGCGTGGCCGACGCCTACCGCAAGGTGCACGACTTCCGAAAGTCCAAAGCCATCTACCAGCGCGTCCTCGAAATGGAAGCAGACAATCACTATGCGCTCATCGGCCTGGGCCATCTGCATTACGATTTCAAGGAGTACAAGGACGCCCTCTCGTACTGGCAGAGGATGGTCGACCTCCAGGGGGACAAGGTGGACATCAGGGTGCTCACTTCGATTGGCAACTGCTACCGCAAGCTCAAGCAATTCGACAAGGGCATCCCCTATTTCGAATCAGCCCTCGAGCGCGAGCCGGACAATTTCTACGCGCTCTTCGGCATAGCCGACTGCTATCGAGGCGTAGGCAAGCAAAGCAACTCCCTCGTGTACTGGAACAAGATCTTGGAGAAGGATCCCAAGAACAAGGTAATCCTCACCAGGGCGGGCGACGCCTACAGGAGCATGGGGGAGATCGAGAAGGCGACCAAGTACTACGAGGATGCCCTCAACATCGAGTTCGACGTCTACGCCATCCTCGGGCTCGCCGTCATCGCGCGCAACCAGGGCAAGTGGGACGACGCCATCACATCCTTGAGGATGCTCATCCAGAACGACCCGAAAAACTACCGCATCCATCTTGAGCTGGCCCAGTGCTACATGGCCGCGGGCCAGAAGCAGAAAGCGATAGATGTCCTCTCCGACTTCCAGAAGACGGGGATAAAGAACCCCTTCATCCAGGACGCCCTCTCCCGCCTGAATCCCCGGTAGGCAGGTAGCTTGGACACGGCCGTCTATCTTTCCGGGCTCCTCCCAGGCGAAATCGCCGAGGCGGCGGGCTACTCGGGAGGATTTCGGGCTTCTCAAATCTATTCGTGGATCGTCAGGGGAGCGGCCTGCTTCGAGGCGATGAGCAACCTGCCCGCCGCCGAGCGGGATCGCCTCTCCGGCCTCTTCGGGTCCTTGCGATCCTCGTCGGTCAGCGCGGAGATGGAGGATGAGGACGGTTCTCTCAAGCTCCAGATCCGCCTGCGCGACGGAGCGGCGGTCGAGTGCGTGCTTCTCGAGGACATAGAGGGCAGGAAGACGGCCTGCCTCTCAAGCCAAGTCGGCTGCACGATGGGCTGCGCCTTCTGCAGGACGGGAAGCCTGGGATTCCTGCGGGATCTCGGTCCTGACGAGATCATGGAGCAGTTCTACTTCCTGAAGGAGCGAAGGGGCTTCATCTCCAATGTGGTATTCATGGGCATGGGCGAGCCGCTGCTCAATCTCGGGGCTGTTCGGAAGGCTATCGCCCTCCTGGCGGATCCTAATGGCCTGGGCATGTCCTTGAGGAAGATCACCATCTCCACGTCGGGGATCGTTCCAGGCATACGCCAGCTCGCCCATGATGGACCCAAGGTGCGGCTCGCCGTCTCACTGACTACGGCGGATGAAGCTCTACGATCCGAGCTCATGCCCGTAAACCGGAGCTGGGGCCTCGATGAGCTCAAGGCTGCGCTCGCCGACTACCAGATGCTCACGGGAGAGCGCATCACCCTGGAAGCGGTAATCCTTGCCGGAAAGAACGATTCTCCAGAGGCAGCCAAAGCCATGGCCGCTTGGGCGAAGCCTCTGAAGGTCCAGATCAATATTATCCCATGGAACCAGGTCCCGGGCCTGGCGTATTCCCAGCCCAGCCGATCGCGTA
>DATCUA010000006.1:0-4028 GCA_036567645.1 Rectinemataceae bacterium
ACGAAACAAACTTTTTTCATAGACTTAGACAGACTTAGATAGACTTAGCAGCCCCTCACAGGGTGCGACCCATGCAAAAAAAGGTTATCATGAAAGACCGCCGGGAGCCCGATACAGACTACGAGTTCTGGAAGACGAAATCGCCCGAGGAGCGTCTCGAAGCCGTCGAGTTCCTCAGGGAGCAGTGCTATCTGGCCATGGGCTACACCGAACCGCCTCGACTCAAACGGGTCATCACGGTCAAGGAGAGAAAAGGGTGAAGGTCCACGGCGACTTCAAGGATTTCATATCCCTGCTGAACGCGGCGTGGAATAAGTCATCATCGGTTCTTGTAAGTGAGGTAACGAAAAGAAGGCATCGATGAAAGTCACCCGGTTCGAAGATCTCGAGTGCTGGAAAGAATCCCGAATCCTCGTCCAGCGCGTATACGAGATCACGAAAAATAAGGCATTCGGCAAAGATTTGAGATTTTCCGGTCAGATTCAAGCCGCTGCGATTTCTTGCATGGCAAATATCGCTGAAGGATTCATAAGACGGTCGGATAAGGAGTTTACGCAGTTTCTATTCATAGCCATGTCTTCTGCCGCTGAAGTGCAGAGCCATTTGTATGTGGCGGTAGACCTGGGATATATCGACAAGACGCAGTTCGATGAGGCCTATGAGCAGGCAAGGAAGTGTGCGATGATGATATCAGCACTGCTCAAATACTTGCGGAAGACATATTAGACCCGAATGACGGAATAGACGGCACGGACGGAACAGACGGAACAGACGGAACAGACGGAACAGACCGTTTACTGGAGGTACCTGATGCATCATCGCAATCGCTGGACGCCGGCCCTCGCGGCGATTCTCTGTGTTGTCTTCCTCGCGGGCATTGCCGGCTGCAGCAAGGAGAGCAAGAAGGAGAGCCATTTCAAGAAGGGCGAAACCTACTTGGCCGAGAACAAATTTCGGGAGGCCGTCATCGAGTTCAAGAACGTCCTGCAGATCGACCCCAACGACGCGAAGGCCCAGCACAAGCTCGGCATGGCCCAGCTGGGGGCGGGCGACCCCCGCGAGGCCTACGCGGCATTAGGCAAGGCCGTCGAGCTGGACCCGAACAACCTCGAGGCAAGGGTGCAGCTTGGGCGCATCTTCCTCATGGCCCGTGAGCCCGAGAAGGCCCGTGAGCAGGCAAAATTCATCATCGAGAAGGACCCGAATAACGCACAGGGCCGCCAGCTCATGAGCATGGTCTACCTTAATGACCGCAAGCTCCCCGAGGCCATCGCCGAGGCCGCAAAGGCCGTCGAGGCCGACCCGAAGAAGGCGGAGACCCACCTGCACCTGGCGGGCCTGTACATCCTCAACAAGGACCTGCCCAAGGCCGAGGAATCCTTCAAGGCCGCCGTGGCGGCCGAGCCCGGCTCCGTCCAGGCCCGGCTGGCCCTGGCGGGCTTCTACGCCCGCTCGGGAAAGGCCAGGGAGGCCGAAGACGCCTACCTCGAGACGACGAAGATGGCAGGAAAGGAGCCGTCCACCTGGGTCGCCCTAGGGAACTTCTATATCTCGCAGAGGCGCCTGGAGGAAGCCGAGAAGCAGTTCATCCAGGCCGCCGAGGCGGCCCCGAAGAAGGCCGCGGCCCTCATTTACCTGGGCGATTTCTACATGGCCTGGCACAAGCGCGACAAGGCCCTCGAGAGCTACAGGAAGGCTGCCGACAGCGAGCCCGACAACATCGCGCCCCAGGTGAAGCTGGCAGAGCACTACCTGGCCGAGCGCAAGATCGACGAGGCCTCCAAGGCCCTCGAGAAGATCCAGAAGATCAACCCCAAGAGCCACGAGGGGACGATCATCAAGGCCCAGATCCACGTGGCGAAAAACGAGTTCACCGACGCGATCACACTCCTGCAGGGATACCTGAAGGACAACCCAAAGTCGCCGGTCGGGCACTACTACCTGGGGTTGGCCCAGTTCGGAAACCGCGACGTACAGCAGGCGAAGGCCTCGATCACCGAGGCGATCAAGCTCAACCCCCGCTGGCTCGAGCCGAAGCTCGTCCTTGCCGACCTGGCGATGTCTACGGGAGACAGCAAGACAGCCATCGAGACACTCCAGGCCGTCCTCAAGGAAGACCCAAAGAACGCACGCGCCCTGATGGGGCTGGGCAATGCCTACGCCGTGAAGGGCGACCTCGTCAGGGCCGGGAGCACCTTCGAGGAACTCATTCGGGCCAACCCGCAGAACGCCACGGCCTACGTCCAGTCCGGCCGTGTCTACCTTGCCCGCAAGCAGGAGAAGGAGGCCCTGGCCCGTTTCGAGAAGGCCCTCTCCTTGCAGCCGGGCGCCGCCGAGCCCATGCGGTTCATCGTCAACTCCTACATGGCCCGCGGCGAGACGCAGAAGGCGATCGACCGGGTCGAGGCCCAGCTGAAGGCCGCCCCCGGCAACCCTTACTTTTACAATCTTCTCGGGGCCCTCTACGAGGCGAAGAAGGACACGGCCTCGGCCGAGCAGTACTACCGCAAATCGATCGAGTCGAACCCCAACGCCCCGGACCTCTACGTGTCGATTGCCAGTTTCTACGTCAGGCAGAACATGGCCGACAAGGCCGTGGCCGAGCTCAACGCGGCCCTGCAGAAAGATCCCAATTCGATTTCAGCCCTGATGGCGCTGGCGGGCATGTACCAGAGCCAGCATAAGTACGATCTGGCAAAGGAAAACTACAGGAAAGTATTGAAGATCAACCCCAAGTTCCCCCCGGCGGCCAACAACCTGGCCTACATCTACGCCGACGAGAACACCAACATCGACGAGGCCCTCACACTGGCGCAGATGGCCAAGGAGGCCCTGCCGGACAACCCCTACATGGCCGACACCTTGGGGTGGGTCTACTACCGCAAGAATGTATACACCCGGGCGATCGTCTACCTGAAGGAGGCGGCCGAAAAGCTTCCCAACCAGTCCCTGGTACGCTACCATTTAGGCATGGCCTATTACAAGAACGGCAACGTCGATCTTGCCCGGAAAGAGCTGACCAAGGCCTTGGAGCTGGACCCCAAATTCAAGGGAAATGAGGAGGCGCGGGCTATCCTGCAAAAAAAGTAGGACCCAACACCCGCTACCTGCAAAAAAAGGAGGTCGGTATTTGAAGCCGCCCTCCTTTTTTATGCCCTTTGGGCAGAAGCTTAAAAAGGAAAAAATCCTTAAATTCAGCCGATTAAACCCATACATTCTCAAAATATTTTACAAATTCGAAAAATAGGTTTCCCTGGGAGCCGCCACCGAGGCCACTTACAGCGTAATACTTTAATATCATTCATTATTGTGGAAACTTGCCACGTACTGTTTTGGAATGATAGTTGCACACTCTGATAATGATATCGGTCAGCACGTTCGCACGAAAGCGCACATGCGGAAGCCTTTCACAGACTTCTCCTGGCCGGTTCTGTTCTTCTTCTCCGCCCAATTCAAAGCATTCATGGATTAAGGGGCGAGGAGTCTGTGTCATAGGTTGCAGTCGATTCATTTAATCAAAATATGTAATCGAAGGGGCGAAGCTGTATCTGAAGACAGCTTGAACCATTCATCATCCTCCTCTACCTTTAGGCAGCGTAACAATGTAATTCCGAAGGAGCGAAGCGACTGAAGCAATCTCGGATATCCTCGGAAAGATTGAGATTGCCGCGCTCCAGTCGGTCGCTCCTGAGAAACAGCTCGCACGTATCCCCTCCCTTGACGAGAGGGGATAGAGGGGAGGGTGAATGATCTAAAGGCCCCCTTGTCGCGAGGTGAGAGGGTGTTTATCCCATCGATAACCCCGAACGAAGTCGCGGTCGGTGGCTCGGGATGACGAGAGCCGATTATGACACAATCTCCGACGGGAGCGAGTCAGGGTGAGGGTGAGTGCCGCCGGACGCGAAAATCTGCAAAGTGAAATCACTACTGTCCGGAATAATCGGCAAATAAATTCAGCTGGTTAGGATCTTGTTGCATTTCGGCCGCGCCATTACTGAGTGTAAGTAGCTGATATAAGGGTGTTCTTT
>DATCUA010000007.1:0-8832 GCA_036567645.1 Rectinemataceae bacterium
ACGGTACCATAGCCGCGGCTATCACCGCTGACGGCAAGGACATAGAGTTCACGTCTGTCCCCCCTCAGAGCGTCACGGGCGGTTCCGGCGCCCCGGGCGGAACCACGACCGGCGCCGCCGATGCCGAGAAGCTGGCCATAGTCCAGCGCATCCTCGAGAAGAAAAAGGCCTTGAAACCCTACTCCGTGCCTGTGGACGGCATCCTCAACACCTACCCGGACGGGCAGTACTGGATCATAGACGACAAGACGAGGAAATCGGCCGAAACCCTGAGGGAGACCCTGGCCGAGTTCGGCATCGAGGCCGAAGTGACGGGCATACGCAAGGGTCCTGTCATCACCATGTTCGAAATCCTCCCCGCCCACGGGGTCAAGATCTCCAAGATCACCAATCTCTCGGACAACATAGCCCTGAGGCTCGCGGCCTCGAGCGTCCGCATTGTCGCCCCCATCCCGGGCAAGCATGCCGTGGGCATAGAGGTTCCCAACGAGCGCCGCGCCATCGTCTCCCTGCGGGAGATCATCGAGCACGAGCAGTTCAACAACGCCAAGATGGAAATCCCCGTCGCCCTGGGCAAAGACATCTCCGGCGGCGTCCAGTTCTGCGAACTCACCCAGACTCCCCATCTCCTCATAGCGGGAGCCACGGGCTCCGGCAAGTCCGTCTGCGTCAACGCCATCATCCTCTCCATCCTCTACAAGCGCAGGCCGGAGGACGTGAAGCTCATCCTCATCGATCCCAAGATCGTCGAGCTGAAGCTGTACAATGGCATTCCCCACCTCCTCACCCCCGTCATCACGGAGGCGAAGAAAGCATTCCAAGCCCTCCAGTACTGCATTTGCGAAATGGAGAGGCGTTATTCGGTCCTTGACAAGGCGGGGGTGCGGGACATCAAGTCCTACAATCGGCGGGTCAAGGAGCGCAGCCTCGCCCAGGAGCGCTTGCCTTACATCGTCGTCATCATTGACGAGTTCGCCGACCTCATGGCCACCACGGGCAAGGAGCTGGAAGCCACCCTCGCCAGGCTCGCCGCCATGTCCCGCGCCGTGGGCATCCACCTGGTCCTAGCCACCCAGCGCCCATCCATCGACGTCATAACCGGCCTCATCAAGGCCAATATCCCGTCCCGAATAGCCTTCATGGTCGCGTCCAAGTTCGACAGCCGCATCATCATCGACATGGTGGGAGCCGAGAAGCTCCTCGGAAGAGGCGACATGCTCTACTCGGGCGCTCAGGACCCCTTCCCCGTGCGCATGCAGGGCGCCTTCGTTTCCGAAGAGGAAGTGGAGCGGGCGGTGGAGCATGTGAAGACTCTCGGCTCCCCGGAGTACATCGACGACGAAATCTTCTTCGACGAGGACGAGGAAGAGGCCGAACCGGGACTCTTCGACGGGGAGGAGGGCGATCCTCTCTTCGAAAAGGCTCTCGAGATCGTCATGCAACAGGGCAAGGCTAGCGCTTCGTATATCCAGCGGCGCCTCAAGATAGGCTACAACCGCTCGGCCCGCCTCGTGGAGCTCATGGAACAGCGGGGCATCGTGGGGCCTGCCCAGGGCTCCAAGCCCAGGGACATCATCCGAAACCCCGAGGTGTTCAGGCCCGACGCTGGGGGAAGCCTTTCCCCGCGGAGAGAGTTGGCGGAAGCCGAGGACGAGGGCTAGGCCAGGCTCTGGCGGGCGGCGCTTTGGCCTTCTGGACCGTCACGCCCTATTTCATGAGTTCTTTGAGCGCCGCTGTCCCTTGCATGGCCGGGTTGTCCTTGGCGTAATCCGCCGCTGTGAATCCCGCCTTGTCTTTGAGCTTCTTGCTGGCGCCCGCCTTGAGGAGGGCGGTCACGGTTTCGGGGTTGGAGGTGTAGGCCGCGGCGCACATGAGGGCTGTCACGCCCTCTGCCGTGGCCTGGTCCACCTTGGCACCCGCCTTGATCAGGGCAGTTATAACCTCGGGCCTCGTGCCGTAGGCCGCGCTCGCCATGAGGCAGGTGAGGCCGTCCTTGTCGAGCGCATCAATCCTGGATCCGGATTTCAGGAGAAGCTGCACGAGCTCGAGGCTCTTGTCCGTCCTCAAAGCTATGAGGAGGGGTGTGTTGCCCGATAGGTCCTTGTCCTCGAGCTTGGCTCCAGCCTTGATCAGGGCTTCGGCGACCTTGGGATTCTTGTTGGACTGGACGGCGAACATGAGAGCCGTCATCCCGGCCGTGTCCTTGTCGTCGATCTTGGCTCCCGACTTTAAGAGAAAGTCGATGACCTCGGGGTCGGGGTTGTATTCTGCCGCCGTCATGAGGGGCCTGCGGCCGTTCAAGCCTTTTTGGTTTACAGGAACGCCTTTTTTTACGGCATCCTGAATTTGCTTGAGGCTACCCGAGGCGAAGAGCTCGAAATCGGACTGGGCTCCGACTCCCCAGGCGAACGCGCAGAGGAAGGCGAAAAGAATGGCTTTTTTCATGATCCCTCCGCTATAAGCATAGCCAATGGCTCGCTCGGTGCAAGGAGCCAACGGCCTTTTCCCCTCAAGCCTCCGCTATGCGCTTCGCCCAGGATTCGATCGCTTCCCAGTCCCTGATGTCGAGACTGAGGCTCGCGTCCGTGCCGAAAATGAAGCGCGCAAAGCCCGGAAGGGCCTGCGGGAGCCTGCCTCCGAAGATCGCGACATTCCCAGCCGCGGGGCCTGCCAGGGCTGTGCAGGCTTGGGCGTCCTTTTCGACAGCCTTTTTCCACATCGGCCTTCCGGTCTGGTGGAGATAGGACACTATGAAGATGTCCACCCGCTTTCCCGAAGGAGCGGCCTTTCCCGACAGGAAGGCCTTGAACTCTGGCAGGGCGCGCATGCCGTTCACGGGGCTTCCGAGCACGAGCCTGTCATAGACCGAGAGGTCGCCTGCCTGCCCGATGGGGCCGACATCGGCCTCGCGGCCGTTTTGCCTCAGCACGGCGCCTATCCTCTCCGCGATCTCCCGGGTCGTGCCTGTCTTGCTCACATATCCTACATAGTACTTCATGATCTGCCTCGTAAAACCGCTGGGGAAGGCTCAGAGCGGGAGTCCGAGCTCGGCCCTCCAGGCTTTTTCGGCCCTGATTATGGCGTCCACCTCGTGGCGGGCGTTCTCGTTGAAATCGGATGCCTTGCGCGACCTCGTGACTAGGCTCATGGGGATGCCCGTCGCGTCCATGTGGTACTTGGCGCAGGTGGGATAGGCGTGGGTTTCCACGATGGCCGCTATTGTAAGGAAATCCGAGAGCCGTTCGGCGAGCTCGGGTTTTTCTCTGAAATGGTCGAAGAGCCAGGCGTAGAGGTCGATGTGGAAATTGGCCATCACCCCGTTGTAGCCGTCGTAGCCGTAGCGGAATGAAGGGAGGACGGTCGAGGTATTGGCGTTGAAGAGGGCCAGTTTCGTGCCGCGCACGAGCTGGGCTCTCCGCTTCAGAATGGCATCGGCGCATGACACGTCCTTGAGGAAGACGAGCTTTCCTTCCCTGGCGCATTCGAGGAGGAAATCGTCCGAAAGGAGGCGTCTGTAGGGATAGGGACATTCGTACATTCCGAAGGCCACGCCGGGCAGCTGGCGGAAGATCTCCGCGGCGTTCCTCGCCAGGACCTCGTCTCCCTCGTCTTCCCGCGCGAGGCGGTTGGATACGAGGACGACGGCATCGACTCCGGTTTCGGTCATCCTGCCCAGCTCTTCCACCTGGGCCGACCTGTCGTCCGCCGTATGCCCCGATGCTATCACCTTGATCCTGCCTGCGGCCGCCTCGCGCACCGCCCTGGCCAAATCCAGCTTTTCCTGGGGCTTCAAGAAGAACATCTCGCTGGACTGGCAGACGGCGAAAATGCCCTTGGCGCCGCGCTCCACGTACCACTCGACCATTGAGCGCACAGCGGCGAAATCGATCCTATTATCCTCAGTAAAGGGCGTTATCATCGTCGGCCAGCAGCCGTAGTACTCTTGTCCGTCCTTCATGTTATTTCCTCCTGGCGCTGTGCGCCTGATCACAGAATCCGTTCCGTCATGATCGCGCCTTCTTGCTTATTTCATGAGGCCCGTCATCCTCGGCAGGAAGAGCACCGTATCCGGCACGTAGGTTATGATGACGAGCACGACGAGCATGGCCACGACCGGCCAGAGTATCTCCTTGACGATGGACTTGAGAGGAGTCCCCGAGACTGCCGAGGTTATGAAGAGGAGCATGCCGAAGGGCGGGGTGGAAAGGCCCAGCATCATGTTGAAGGTGACCACCAGGCCGAAGTGGATCATGTCTACCCCGAGCGCCCTGGCCACGGGTATGAGGATGGGCACGAATATGAGCTGGATGGTCGAGGTGTCGATGAACATGCCCAGGATGAGGATCACCACGTTGACGAGGAGGAGGAAAACGTTCTTGTTCGTCGAAATACCCATGATCCAGGCGCCCAGGTGGTTTGCAAGCTGTTCGCGCGCCACGATGTAGGAAATGATGGCCGCGGCCCCGATCATGATGCTCGTCGAACCCACATCGGATATGGTCGTCCTGACGAGTCTGAGGAAGTCCTTGGCCCCCAGCGCCTTGTATGCGAACAGGGAGATGAGGATGGCGTAGAGGCCGGCCACGGCTCCCGCCTCGGTGGGCGTCATCACGCCCGTATAAATACCTCCGAGGAGGATGACGGGAGTGAGGAGGGAAGGCAGGGCCTTGATGAAGTAGACGAAGAGGCTCTTCCAGCCCAGCCACTCGCCTCTCGGGTAGTCGCGGATCTTGGAGATTATGGCCACGTATATCATCAGGGCGGCCGCCAGGAGTATGGCGGGGACCATGCCGCCCATGAAGAGGGCGCCCACCGAGGTGGATGAGAGCATGGCGTAGATGACCAGGGGGATGCTCGGAGGGAAGATGGGGCCGAGGGTTGCCGAAGAGGCGCTCATGGCGCAGGAGAAGCCCGCGTCGAAGCCGGCCGCCTTCATGGACTCTATCTCTATCTTGCCGAGGCCCGAGGCATCCGCTATAGCCGAGCCCGTCATGCCGGAGAAAATGAGGGATCCCAGGACGTTCACGTGGCCCAGGGCTCCGCGCACATGGCCGAAGAGGGCGTGGGCGAACCCGTAGATCATCTCGGTGACTTTTCCGGAGTTCATGATATTGGCGGTGAAGATGAACAGGGGAACCGCGATGATGACGTAGTTGGTGTAGTAGGTGTTGACCACCTGGTTGGCCACGAGGCTCAGGTCCCCTCCCTTTATGAGGAAGTAGACGACGGCGGCCGATATCATGCCCGTCGCAATGGGCATGCGCAGGATGAATATGAGGACGAAGACGGCGAGAGCGGCGTACATGGCTATGCTCATGCGAGTCCTCCCGCTTCGTGGTCCGGGCTGTCCTCGAGCTTGCCCGAGATCACCCGTATGTCTTCGAGGATCTCTGGGATGCTGTAGCCGATTATGGCTATGACGAAATAGACGAAGGGCATGAATATCCACGCGTAATTGATGCGGAATACCGGGGTCTTTTGGAACTTGAGGAAGAGCGCGTAGTTGAAGGACGGCACGATCAGAGGCAGGAAGGTGAGCGAGATGATCAGGTTGCCCAGGAGTCTGAACAGGGCAGCAGTCTTGGGCTTGAGGGCGTCGTAGATCATGGTGAACTTGACGTGTTTCCTGAGCCGCATGGTGTAGCAGGCGCCCAGGAGGACGGTCCACACGAATCCCACTACGATGAGGTCGTTCGTCCATGTGAGGGGGTTGTTGAGGGCGTAGCGGAAGAACACTTGCACCACGAAAGAAAAGAACATTATGAGGAATGCGGTCGCGGGCAGATATATCTCCACCGCGTCCCTCGCTATCTTCAGAACCTTTTTCACCGGACGATCCTCCCTCAGAAATCGAATGCGCGTATCATGCAAGCTCATCGAAAAACGCGGAGCCTCCCTCCCGGAGGGGGAGGGGGAGCCCCGCGTCAGGCTCGAGGCATGCCGACTACTTGCCGGCGGCCTTCACCTTGTTGAACAGATCCATATCCCAGGTCTTGGAGTAGTTCGAATTGAGATAGGCGCCCAGGACGGTCTCGGCGAAGGCGTCGAGGTCGGCGTAATAGACCTTGAGTCCCGCATTCCTGAAGAACTCGACGAGCTCGGACTCGAGCTTGAGGTTGGTGGCGTCGCAGTATTTGATGCCCGCCTTCACTCCTTCCATCACCCAGGCTTTCTGCTGGTCGGTCAGGGACTGCCATTTCTTCTCGTTGATGGCGGGCCATACCGAGTCTACCACGTGGTTGGTGATCGTGATGGACTTGGTCACCTCGTAGAACTTGGCGTTCTTGTTGGTGGGCAGTGGGTTGTCCTGGCCGTCCACGGTCTTGGTCTGCAGGGCCATGTAGAGCTCGGAGAAAGAGACGGGCGTGGGATTGGCGCCCAGGGCCTTGCCGAGGAATATCCAGGAGTCGGAGTTGGGCATCCTGAGCTTCACGCCCTTGAGATCGGCCGGGGTCTTAATGGCCTTGTCAGCTACCAGGTTGATCTGGCGGGTGCCCAGGTACTGGGCGCCCAGGGGCCGGATGCCCTGCTCCTTGGCCACGCGCTCGAACACGGCCTTGCCGATGTCCCCATTCAACACCTTGGTCATGTGGTCATAGCTCTTGAAGATGTAGCCGGCTGTGAACATCGAGATCCAGGGCGATCCGTCGGTGAGCCAGGCTGCCGCAGTAGCCGTCATATCGGCCTGGCCGGACTTCACCGCCGACACTTCCTGGTCCTGCTTGAACAGGGAGGCAGAGTCGTAGGTGAGCACCTTGATGGTGCCGTTGGAGAGCCGCTCGACGGTTTCCTTGAACACGCGCATGGCGCCTGCGTGGGCGTCCGTGGGCACCGCCGTCATCGTATAGACGAGCTCCACGGGCTTTTGGGCGAATGCGGCGCCAGCGGCCAGGGCGACGAGCGCCAGGGCTAATGCTAATCTCTTCATGGTTCCCTCCTGGAAACATTCATATAACGTAAGGCCGGGCCTACGGCTCCGGCCCGCGGTTCCCGATGGTTCAGCGGGTGTGAGAAAGGGCCTCGCGCAGGAAACCCAGGGTACGTTTGGCGCCCATGGCCATGAAGGCCAGCTCGTCCCCGCAAAAGATGAAATCCAGTCCCCTGCGTGCCCATGACGCCATATAGGACTCGTCGGCTGGGCCAATGGAAACGCCCACGGGGATCCGGGCGCGCTTGCACTCGGCCACGGCCCTTTCGTAATACCCGTACATGCGCGGATCGTCCACCATGCCCAGGAGGCCGGCCGAGGCCGAGAGGTCGAAGGGGCCGATGACCACGGCGTCTATGCCGGGAACGGCCAGTATGCCAGGGAGGTTCTCCACCCCGTCGACGTGCTCTATCTGTATCGTGACGATCAGCTCGGCCTCGGCCGCGGCCACGTACTCGGCAGTGGATATGGCTCCGTAGCGGGCCGCCCTTCGCGGGCCGAATCCCCGTCTGCCCCTGGGCGGGTAGCGGCAGGCCTCGACGACGCGTCTGGCTTCTTCCGGCGTGGACACCATGGGTACGATGATCCCGTCTGGGCCCATCTCCAGAACGGGCTTGAGCAGGAAGGGATCGTTCCCCGCCACGCGGACGAAGCTCGCCGCGCCCCCAGCCTCGGTGGCCACTATGGACTGGAGAATCTTCTCCTTGTCGAAAGCTCCATGCTCCCCGTCGATCCAGATCGCCTCGTAGCCGAAATAGGCCATGGCCTCCGACAGAGAAGGCTCGGGCACGAAGAGGTGCCCTCCTATCACGGTCTTTCCTTCGGCGAAGGCCGAACGGATCTTTGCAGCATGTTTCATCGTGTGCTTCCCATCCGGGTCAAGTATCGCATGCCGGATCGAATCGCGCGAGTGCCTCAGGCGCCTTTTAGAGCTCGGCTTGAAGATGGTCCCGACCGCCTCTTTTCAGAACAACGTGCGATAATGTAGATTATGCCTATGATGGCCGAAAAGAAAACGAGCGGTGCCCTAGGATCTTCGAAGCGCCGCGTAACCGGGTTCATCCAATCCGTGGATCGAGCTCTCTCCATCCTCGAATACTTCACTCAGGACAAGCCCGAAGCCGGGGTCTCCGAGCTAGCGAGAGGGCTGGGGCTGAACAAGAGCACGGCCTTCGGCCTCCTCTCCACCCTGGAGATGCGCGGCTACATCGAGCAGAATGCCGAAACCGGCCGCTACCGGCTCGGGATCAAGGCCCTGGATCTCTATGCGGCCAAGCTCGCCAGCTTCGACTTGGCCTCAGTAGGCCATCCCGTTCTCGTCCACCTCGCGGCCGAGCTCGGCGAGACAGTGCACCTGGCCATCTACGATAGGGGAGAGGTCGTCTACATCGACAAGGTGGAGTCCGATAACGCCCTTCGTATAGCTTCTTATATAGGAAAGAGAAATCCTTCGTATTGCACGGGGGTTGGCAAATGCCTCCTTGCGTACCAGCCGGCCGAGGAGATCGACAGGGTCCTCAAGTCGAAGCTCGAACCCCGCACCCCCCGCACCATGTCCGACCCGGGGCTCTTGCGCGCCGAGCTGGACAAGGTGAGGCGCCAGGGCAAAGCGAGAGACGACGAGGAGTTCGTCCTCGGACTCGTCTGCTGCGCCGCTCCTATACGCGACAGAGAAGGCCTGGTGCGTGCCGCCATAAGCGTTTCCGTGCCCACCATCCGCGCCTCCGCCGAGCGACTGGCCAACTTCGAAGCCGCCGTATCCGAAGCCGCGGATACCATTTCCCGATCCCTGGGGTATTCTAAGCCGAATAAAGCGTAGCAGGAGGGATTGGTCGGCAGGGCAGAATGAAATCGTAGCTTGACAAGAATCTGATTTATGTTTTATTAAATCTTAGAAAACCACC
>DATCUA010000008.1:0-2146 GCA_036567645.1 Rectinemataceae bacterium
TATACCGACACCGAAGAGGCTAGTTCGTTCACCACATAGGCGAACATGCCCGAAGGATGGAATACGACATGGCGGGGCCCGGCTCCCCTTGGAGCGCGAAGCGAACTGGCAGGCTCGAGGCTCAACGACCCGGATGCGGGATCGAAGGCGTAGGCGACTACCATGTCCAGCCCCAGATCTGGGACGTAGAGAGTCCTGTTGTCGCTCGAAAACACCGTGGAATGGGCGTGCGGCCCATTCTGCCGCGCCGGATCTGGGCCTGAGCCCTCATGCTGGACGCGCGCCGCGGCGGGCCCCAGGCTTCCGTCGGCGAGTATGGGGAAAATAGCGATGGATCCCGACATGAAGTTCGCCACGGCCGCCCAGCGCCCGCTCTTGTCCAACTCCACATAGCAGGGATCGGTTCCCCAGGTCGGGTGGAGATTCAAAAATCCCAGCCGCCCCGAAGCCGAATCGAAGGAGAAGGAGCTCAAAGTCCCGCTCGCTTCTCCCTCCCACTCCTTGAGCTCGTTCACCGCGTATACTCTTTTCCCGTCGGCCGAAGCCGTGAGGAAGGATGGATTGACCACGCCTACGGTCGCTTCGACAAAGCGGAAACACCGCTTGGCGAGATCCAGCCGGAAGCAGTATATCCCCGCCCCTTTTCCCTCTAGGATCTTCCCCGTCCCGAACCGGATAGGCTGCGTATACGTGCCCACGAGCAGGGTCAGTTCGTTCATCGCCGTTTCCTCCCGAAGACAGGGCCGATAATCGCGGCTGCTATTCCCTTTCCAGCCTGTCGACTAACTTCACAGCCTCAATAATGAACCGATCCCGCTTCCTCATGTCGGCTTCCATGCTCCGCTCGCTCCAGTCGTAGAAACCCTTGCCGGTCTTGGCGCCGAGATCGCCGGCTTCGACCAGGTTCCTGATGTAGGCGTTGGCGCGCTTTTCTGAGCAGATATCGGGGAGCACGGTATCCTGGACGGAGAGGCCGAGATCCAGGCCGACGGCGTCAAGGTGCTTCAAAGGCCCCCATACGGGAAATCGCATGGCCATGCCACAGCTTATTGCCGTGTCCACATCCTCGGCCGAGGCGAGCCCGGAAGCGACGATGTCTATAGATTCGCGTATGATCGCCTGGAAAACCCGGTTCGCCAGCTGGCCGGGAAGGTCCCGCGTAACGAGGACCGGCGACTTCTTCCACCGCCTCAGTTCGTGCAGAACGCCTTCAGCCACCGCCCGGTCCGTCTTCTCGCCCATCACCACCTCTACAAGGGGCACAAGATGCGCGGGAAGCCAGAAATGCGTGGTTACCGTCCGCTCCGGATGGACGCAAAGAGCGCCTATGTCCGTGATCCTCAAGCCGCTGGTATTACTGCAGATAGGGACATCGGGCGGAAGCAAGGAATCCAATCGAGCGAAAAGCTCCCGCTTCGCCTCCACGTTCTCTATGATAGCCTCGATGACGAGGCGAGCCGTGCCAGCGGATTTTTCCATATCCGTACCGGTTTCCAGGAGTCCTCGGGCCTTTTGGCATTCGGCGGGGGAGTTCAATCCGTTCGCTTCGCGCAGGCCGATGCACGCGAGGGCCTTTTCCAAGCCGGCCTTCACCCGCGCCTCGTCCACGTCAAGAAGCGTTGTCCTGTTCCCGGCGAGGGCGCTCATGGCCCCGATGCCGCTTCCCATCATGCCGCTGCCGACTATCAGTACCTGTTCCCGCATAATCCTAGCTCCGCTCCCCCGCGCCCATAGTCAGCACTACGCGTCCCTTGGCCTCCCCGGTCCTCAGCATGTCCAATCCATCGTTGATCCGCTCGAAGGGGATGGTCTTGTAGATGAAGGGGACTATCTTGCCCGCCTCCACCAGGCGGATAACCTCGACGAGATCCTGCTTGGTCATGCCCCGCATCCCCAGGATCTCTTTTTCGAATTTCATGATGTTCTGGTAATCCGCCTCGAAGCTCGGATCGTTGTACCCGGAAACGATCACCCGCCCGCCCGCGCAGACCAGTTTCAAGGAATCGTTTATGGAGGTCTTGATCCCGATATTGTCTATGACTGCGTCGCACATCTGGCCGCCCGTGAGGCGGGCTACCTCCGCGAAAAGATCCTGTTCCTTCGTGTCTATGACGGCATCCGCTCCCATCTTCAGAGAAATATCGAG
>DATCUA010000009.1:0-1834 GCA_036567645.1 Rectinemataceae bacterium
CATCGGGGGGACCATCAGCCACGATTCACACAACATGATCATCGCCGGAGCGGACGATGTCTCCATATTCAAGGCCGCCCGGCATCTCAACAAAATCAAGGGCGGGCTCGTGTTCGCCATTGGAGACAAGGTCATCCTGGATCTTCCTCTGCCCGTGGCCGGCCTCATGAGCGACATGGAAGCCGACGCTGTCATCGAAAGGCTGAGAGCTTTCGAGGAAGCTTTTACGGCCGAGGGACTGTCGAACTCCTCCCCCCTCATGACCCTCTCCTTCATGGCCTTGCCCGTGATACCGAGCCTGAGGATAACCGATCGCGGCCTCATCGATGTCGACGGATTCGCCCCCGTTGACCTCTTCGCCTAGGCCTGGCGGACGCGGAGCAGGAAGGCGGCAGAATGAACGTAGGAAAAATCTTCGTAAACGACAGATGGGTAGAACCCCAAAGCGGCCCTGGCACCCCGGCCCTCGACTTCATCCGCGGGGAAATGGGCTTGAAGGGCGCCAAGGAAGGCTGCCGGGAAGGGGACTGCGGAGCCTGCGCCGTCCTCGTGGGGGAGATCATCGATCCACTCGGGGCGGGTAGTGAAGCCGGAACCGGGCCCGAAAGGGGCGCTGGATCCGGTTTTCGTTCCAATGAAGCCCGCTTCCGATACAGGGCCCTCCCCTCCTGCCTCCTCGCCCTGGGAGAGCTCGAGGGCAAGCACCTCATCACGATAGAGGGTCTCTCGGGAGGATATGGACAGGATAAGCAGGAACGACATGATGGGGGAATCGAGGGAGGAGGACGAGACATGCAAGGCGGGGCGCAGGAGGCTAGCCCGAACCTCGTCGGGCTCAGCCCCGTCATGCGCGCCTTCCTCGAGGAAAACGCCAGTCAGTGCGGATTCTGTAGCCCCGGCTTCATCATTTCCCTCACCGCATGGCTCTGCGCACCCGGACAAAAGGACATCGAGGGTGCCCTGCGCGCAGTGGACGGCAACCTCTGCCGATGCACCGGCTATGGGTCGATCAGACGGGCCGCGGCCCGCCTCTGCTCCGAGTTCGCTGACCTGCCCCAGGCGCCCCTGGAAAGGCTCGAAGCCCTCGTGGAAGCCGAGGCCATGCCGCGTTCGGCCCTGGACTATATCGGCCAAGCGCATGGCGAACGCGGAAGCGCGGCTGCGGAAAGCGATCCCGGGGAAGAGCGCGATCAACCAGACGGCACGCTCCGCAGGGCCATCGGCGGAGGAACGGACTTCTACGTACGCAACCCCTATCCCGAAGCGGGTTTTTCGCCGCGCCTCGTCGGTAAGGAATCGGGCTTGAAGACCTGGAGCAGGGAGGAAGGAGATGACGGCCCCTGGCTGAGGCTGGGAGCCGCCATGAGCGTTTCGGATTTCTTCGCCCTTCCCCCAGTCCTCGAGCTGTATCCGGCCTTGCGGAGCATCGAAGGCGAATTCGCCTCCACCCTGGTCCGCAACCTCGCCACCATAGGAGGCAATATCGCGAACGCGTCGCCCGTGGGGGACTTGAGCTGCCTCTTCATGGGCCTGGGCGCCCGTCTCGAGCTAGGGGGCTCCGGCGGCGGAACGCGAAGGATACGCATCGAGGATTTCTTCGTCGACTACAAGAAGACGGCCTCGGCTCCGGGCGAAATCATCAAGGCCATACTGCTCCCGGCCCGGCCCGGCCTCGCCTTTTCGTTTTCCAAGATAGCCAAGCGCAGAAGCCTCGATATAGCCGCGGTCAATTCTACCCTCGCCTTCAGGATAAAAGATGGACGCATCCGCGAACCCAGGCTCTCGGCGGGAGGCGTGGGCCCCATCCCTCTGCTCTTGAAGCGCAGCGCCGCTG
>DATCUA010000010.1:0-3442 GCA_036567645.1 Rectinemataceae bacterium
TCCTCAACTCCTGGAACGAGTTCCTCTATGCCCTCATCCTGACGGGCGTGAAAGCCAAGACAGCGCCCGTGGCCATTAACGGACTCATAGGCGGCGAAACCCTCACCTGGGGCCAGGTCTGCGCCGCGGGAACCCTGATGCTCCTGCCCGTCTTCGCCTTTACCCTCGGCATGCAGAAATTCCTGATCCGGGGGATCACAGCGGGCGGCGTCAAAGGCTGACGCCCCGCGCCCGGAGGCTATCCCATGTCCAAGCCCCTTCGCGTAGATCTAACGACGAAGTCCGACGGTTTCGAACTGAGGCTCGAGGGCAAAGTCCTCTTCAGACACTCGCAACATCGGCCCTGGATCGAAGCCGGGCGCGGCGAAGCCGAATACCGGATGCATCGGGGCAACTTCAAGGTGGAGGATCGGGTTTTCGAGCGGCGCTGCTTGCCCGAATGGTCGGCCGAGGAGGACGGGGCCGGGGGCTGGAAGCTCGCCTTCTGGAGCGAGGGCGGGCCGAGGCTCGAGGCGAAGCTTTCGGTTCGCAGGGCGCGGCGCGTCGGGCCTGAGGATCGGGGCGAGAAGGATGCTGCGGCGAGCGGCCAGGCAGGGGCGCCCGACTGGGACGCGGCGCCCGAGAGCCTCTTTTTGGACTTCGGCCCCTGCCCCGAGGGCTGGAACCGCTGGCGCTTTTCGCTTTATGCCGAGCCGGGCGAGGAGGTCTGGGGCTGCGGGGAGCAGTTTTCCTATTTCAACCTGCGCGGCAAGGCCTTTCCCCTCTGGACGAGCGAGCAAGGCGTGGGCCGCAACAAAAAGACCCTGATAACCAAGGCCGCCGACCTCGCCGAGGGAGCGGGCGGGGACTACTGGTGGACCTTCTACCCCCAGCCCTCATACACGACAAGGCGCAAGCTGAGAGTCCACGCCGAGACCACGGCCTGGGCGAGGTTCGACTTTTCGGGCGAAGATTGGTTCCTTCTCGAGTTCCACGCCCTCCCCTCGGCCCTGGTATTCGGGTCGGCGGAGAGCTACGCCGAGCTGGCATGCCAGAACGCGCGCTTTTTCGGCCTCCAGCCCGAGCCGCCTTCCTGGGTGCACGAGGGAGTGATCTTGGGCATCCAGGGGGGAACCCGGGTGTGCCTGGACAAGCTTGCGGCGGCAAGAGCGGCTGGGGTGCCCGTGGTCGGCATCTGGGCCCAGGACTGGGAGGGGGTGCGCTACACGTCCTTCGGCAAGCGCCTGGCCTGGAACTGGGAAGCGGAGCCAGCCCTCTACCCCGACCTCGCTGGAACCTGCGCCCGGCTCAAGGCCGAGGGCGTGCGCTTCCTCGCCTACGCCAACTGCTACCTCGCCTGCGACAAGCCCTTGTTCGCCGAAGCCGAAAAACTCGGCGTCCTGGTGCGGGACAGGTCAGGAGCCGCCTACCGCTTCGATGCCGGCGAGTTCGACGCGGGCATACCCGACCTCACCAATCCCGCGGGACGCGAATGGTTCAAGAACGTGATAAAGCGCAATATCCTCGGCCTGGGCATCTCGGGCTGGATGGCGGACTTCGGAGAATATCTGCCAGCGGATTGCGTGCTCTGGGACGGGACCCCAGCGGAGCTTGCCCACAATCTCTGGCCTGTGCTCTGGGCCAAGGTCAACCGGGAAGCCTTGGAGGAAGCGGGCGCGGTATCGGAAGCCATTTTCTTCATGCGGGCCGGCTATTCGGGAACCCAGCGCTATTGCCCCCTCATGTGGGCAGGCGACCAGAATGTGGACTGGTCGGCTGACGACGGGATACCCTCGGTCATACCTGCCGCACTCTCCCTGGCGATGCTCGGCCACGGCTTCCACCACTCGGACCTGGGCGGGTATACAACCCTCTTCTTCTTGAAGCGGAGCAAGGAACTGTTGCTGAGGTGGGCGGAGCTTTCGGCCTTCACGGTGATGATGCGGAGCCACGAGGGCAACCGCCCGGCTTCCAATCACCAATTCGACTCGTGTCCCGGAACCCTGGCGGGATTGGCCGCCATGGGGCGGCTCAAAGCCGGGATGGCGCCCTATTTCAAGATGATTTCCGCGGAATGCGCTCGACTGGGCGCTCCCCTCCTGAGGCCCCTCTTCATGGAGGACGAGGGCGACGAGGAGTCCTACGGCATCAAGAATCAATTCATGGCTGGCCCCGATCTCCTCGTCGCCCCGGTGCTCCGCAAGGGCGCGCGGACGCGGCGCCTCAGGCTCATCGAAGGCTCATGGGTCCACCTCTGGAGCGGGAAGGAATACTCCGGAAGGACATGGATCGAGGTCGAGGCGCCGCTCGGGCGGCCGCCCGCCTTCTACCGCAGGGATTCGGCCTTCGCCGACTGCTTCAGGCGGGCGGCCGCCTCGGCCCTTCGCTGATTCATCAATCGCGCCCGTAATCTCGCGCTCTGTCCGCTCACAGCCCCACAACCGGCGATAATAGGGAGAACACGGCGGCCAGGGCGAGTGCGATGAGGGGCGCAAATACCAAACCCGCCTTGGCCATGTCCTTGATGGAGAAGTAGCCTGTGGACCAGGGCAGGACGTTGACCGGGCTCGTCGTCACGAGGATGACGGCGAAGTTGGACGCGAAGCCGCCCGCCAGGGCCAAAAGCCTCGAGTCGATGCCCAGGGTAGCGCCTAGAGCTATGAGCAAGGGAACGATCACGGTTCCGGTGAGGGTATTGGAGGAGAATACCACCTTTACGAGAAGCACCCCCGCAGCCACGGCGATAAGGCGGCCGAAGGGTGGCAGGGCGCCCACCCCGCCGAGGACGGCTACGGAAACCCAGGCCGCGGCTCCGCTCTGGTACAGTGCCTGACCGAGGGAAATGCCGGTCGCTATGAGGAGGATCCCCGCCCAGTCTATGGACGAGGCGAGCTCCTTCCAGCTCGAGCTCGTAACGCCCGGTATGAAGAGAAGAATGGCCCCCAGGCAGGCTATCTGGGACACGCTCATCGGCATACCGAAGCGTGCCAGGATCGGCGCGGAGAGCCAGAGGGCGACGACGATCGCGAAGACGATCCCGACACCCCATTGATCCCGCGTGAGCGGGAGGCCGCGGCGGGATGGCGAGGCTGGGCGGCCAGAATCTGCCGCGTCACCAGCAGCTAGAGCGCCGAAATCCGCCGAGGCTGCGTTCGCCGCCGCTCCGGGGGCCGTCTCCGCGATTTTTACGCCTCCGATCCCGGCCCTCGCCGATTTCAACATTCTGTTCTCGGGCGGGAAGAGGAGGATCAGGACGAGCCAGGCCAGGGGCAAGAGGATCAGGGTCAGGGGCACGCCCAGGCCCATCCACTGGACGAATGAGATGTCCAGGCCGGCCAGTTCGGAGAGGAAGCGCACGACGACGGGGTTGGAGCCAGAGCCCGCGGGGGTGGCGCAGGCGCCCACCAGGGGGCCCCAGGCCACTGCCAGGGCTATGGCCGTGCCGAACCTGCTCTCGCCGGGG
>DATCUA010000011.1:0-7303 GCA_036567645.1 Rectinemataceae bacterium
CGCTGGCTATGAGGGTCATGGTGCTTGGAGGAGCGCCAGCCTCGATCATCTGGCTCGTCCACCCCTGATAGGCAACCTGGTTCGCGCCCGTAAAAACCACTGCCAGGAAGTATATAGTGCCTGAAACGGAACTAAGATCCATATAGCCGGTCCACTTGCCCTTCGTTGCGTTCCATGTGAAATTTGCCTGGTAGGTGGACCCTCCTCCCACGGCTACCCTGTTCCTGTTCTGGTCGAATCCCCGTACCCAGGCGTAATACCCGGTATCCCAGCTTGTGGCAACCTTGGCGCCTGTATCCGCGCCCAATAGCTCGATCTCGTTGGAATCGCCAATTTCGAGCTCGAGTATCGTCGTGTCGGCATCTGTCAGAATCTCGAGTAACGGCGAGCATGATAGGGCAACGACACCCGCGGCGATAGCGACAATCGCTGCGATGAGTCTCAGATAGTATCGTTTTTTCATGCTCGTCTCCTCACATCTCAACATAGGTGCTACCCGTTTGGATGCGAAGTTCTCCTATCTGCTCGATCACAGGTTCGCTATACATTCTCTTTGCGCCGATTCTGGCACGGCTTTCAGCTTCCGCGCGTAAAACGTCCAGAGCCGTCAATCCCTGCCCGGCAGGCGCCTTGCAAGGGACAATCCCTTCAAATTTCACGCGGTCGATCATCAACGCCAGGCCTCCTTTCCAAAGGTTATTTTCGTAGTCAATTATAGTTTTTCCCAAGGCTGCTTCAATGCCTAATAGTTATTTTCCTTTGGCGGTTATTTTGATTTAAGATTCGCTTTTGACATCATTCTTAATATGGCAATGATTCTATATCATAGAGAGTTTTTCCCCAAAGGAGGCAAGCATGTTCATTGAAGATCCGAATCAGGTTCAGGCAGATATTCTGCCCGATCCGCGGATCGAGTATGTTCCGCCGCGGGTGGAAGATCTGGGCCCAATTTTCACTTCTCAGACGGGTTCGATTACTCTTGGATGAGCTGTGCTCAGGAGAATGGTATGAAAAAGGCTCTTACAATAATTGCTCTGTGTGCAACTCTCCTTTTTGTAGGCTGTGTCCAGGATGTCCTTCCTCCCGTATCGGATACAGTTCTTGAGCTCGAAATCGGGATGGCGAAAGGGATATCTGGTTCTCGGGCTATTACCTATAATGCAGGAGACACGGCTTGGGCGCGCGCATTCGATGCCAACCGCAATCGAGTGGCAATCGGTCCAGGTGGAACCTATGAATCCACATTGACCTGGGATTCCGGGATCAGCAAATGGAGAGGATCGATCGATCTTTCCGCCTTCTCGGGCAATATCACGTTCTTGGCCGGCGTGCAGAATAGCGAGAAGGAACACATCTATCGCGGTTCTATGACAAAGACGATTACCCCTGACAATAGAAATGAAAACATAAATCTCACCGCCGCCATAAGCTATTCCATCGGCGACATCGGCCCCGGGGGCGGGTATATCTTCTACGACAAAGGCTCCTACGGCACCGATGGCTGGCGCTATCTCGAAGCCGCGCCGACGGATCTGTCTACGGATTGGACAGAGGATAAGGTAGGATCGGGATATGTGATCTATCAAGGTGAGGTTTATACAGATAATGCACCGGTCGGATATGGGGTTGAGGATACTAAAATCTTGACGAAATACGATTTCTACTGGGGACCAGCAGGAAGTGCGAGCACCACCCCTAAATATACCTACAACACTCTATCGAATCTGGGGAAAGGCCCAGATAACTTTGCGATCCTCGACGCGCTCACGACTGTCACCCCAAAAATCCGGAACAAGCCTGGCCGCAAGGACACATCCCTCAACGACAATCCCAGGCGGGATACTCCAGACACCATACATGCTATTAACCCCAATAGCATGAACGACTGGTTCATACCTTCGCTGAATGAACTCCAACAGCTCTATGTTTCTCGGGAGAAGGTCGCGGGATTGGATTCAGCGGCAAAATACTGGAGCTCTACGGAGGATTTGACGGCGGATCAATGGAGCGTTGAAAGCGGACTCAATATTCCGAACGCCTCGGCTTGGGACTTTAATACGGGAGCTCTGGCCGAGATCACGCGCGACAATACCTGCCGCGTCCGCCCCTCGCGCCGCTTCTGATCCTGGCGATCTTGATTATCCTGTTATCCTGTCATGAGATGTGACAGGATAACAGGAACCTTTGTCCTGTCCTCACATTCTCCTTCCATCTCCCCACATCACTGGCCTTGGGCTCTCAGTCCAGGTATACTTGCCCACGATGAAGCCCCAGGATGCCGACGACGACGCGGCCATCGGCCTCGTCCTCTCGGGTGATACCCAAGCGTATCGGATAATCGTCGAGCGCTATGGGCCCCGGATGATAGCCTTCTGCGCCATGCGCCTCGGCTCTCAGGACGAAGCCCGGGACTTGGCCCAGGAGGTCTTCCTGCGGGCGTTTTCGGCGCTCAAGGGGTTCAAGCGAGGCGAGAGCTTCTCGTCCTGGCTCTTCGCCATAGCCGCCAACAGGATACGCACGAAATTCGGCGTATTCGCATCCACTCAGGCCAAGGTGGACGCGGTCGCCATCGAGGAAGCCGTCCGCGAACCTAGGGATCCTTCGGACGAGGCCATACGCAGCATCCAGGCCGCCGAATTGCGCCTCGCCGTCGCATCCCTTCCGCCCGAGCTACGCAACCCCGTCGAGTACTACTACTTCGCCGGCCTATCGGTCGCCCAGACCGCCAAGCTCCTCGGATTGAGCGAGGAAGCCGTAAAGACACGGCTCTTCCGCGCCCGCGCCAAGCTCAAGGCCGCATTGGAAAAAAGGCAACCGAACAAGTCCTTGCCGGGTATAAAACCATGATGGACTGTAAAGCCGCGCTCGCCTCGATCCAAAGCTGGATCGGAGAAGGGGCTCCTACCCCCGACCTCGAAGACCTCCGAGCACACCTCGGAGCGTGCGAGGACTGCGCCGAGTCCTACGCCGCCCTTCTCCCCCTCATGGAGAGGGATTCTGGCAATGCTGAAGCCCTCGCCGCCCGCGACTCCTCGGCCTGCGACGAGCTTGCAGAAAGGGTTATGGCCGCCATAGCCGAGCGCGCTATGAAAACGGACGCAGCGTCCACAGAGCCGAACGCCGGGCGCGCCGCTAGCAAACGGCTCCTGCGTTTCCCCTTTGGCGCCAAGACGCATTCCCGCTTTTTCCGCCCTGCCATCGTCGCGGCCGCGGCCGCCATATTCGCCCTCGGGCTCGGCGCGGGCATTTTTCTTACCAGCCTCAGGGCCGGAGAAGTCCTCGTCACCTTCGCCCTGGACGCCCCCCAGGCTACCAGCGTAAGCCTGGCGGGGGATTTCACCGGCTGGGGTTCCCGCAGCATACCACTCCGCCGCGCCGCATCGGGCGACACCTGGACAGCTTCGGTAAGACTCAAGAAGGACAAGGTCTACGTGTACAATTTCGTGGTGGACGGGAAAACCTGGATAGCCGACCCCACAGCCCCCGCCCATATCGACGATGGCTTTGGAGGCTCGTCGAGCCTCTTGAGGCTCTAACATGAAATACTCATCGCCCCGCTCCTCCGCGTCCCGAACCGCCGCCTCACGCTCGGCCCGTGCGGTTTTCTTCCTTTCTATTGCTCTCATCGCCGCGTTCGGTTGCCTCGGCCTGGGAGCCCAGGAAGTGGAGGCGTGGTTTTCCACCCCTGAGACCAAGAAGCTGTACGCCTCTATCCTCCCCGAAATCCGGGAACTCGGAGCGAGCCTCGTGGCCTCGGGGCTTTCCGAGAGCATACTCACCACCAGGCTTGACGAGGCGGCAGGCAAGCGCGTGAGCGCCGACAGGCTCCTAAAGACCCTCAAGGCCGATACCGAAACCTGCCTCTGGCTCTCCGAAGCGATGCGGAGCCGGGGGCTTCTGCCCGCCGACTCCCGCAAGGCTTCGGATCTCGTGGAGCAATACGCCCTCCTCATGCGCGCGGGCATCAGCCAGGCCGACTTCAAGGAAGCCCTCGAAGCCTCTGCTGCCAAGGTGGGCTCCAAGGCCGCCACCACCCGCGCCCTCGCCGTCCTCGCCGTCCTCGCGTCGGCAAAGTCGACCTATAGGCTCAGCTCCTCCGAATCGGCCAAGCTCGCCGCCGCCCTCGCCTCCAGCGATATCGCCGACAGGAAGCTCTCCGCCGGCCTCGTGGACCTCGTCGCAGAGATTGCCCCGGGCAAGGCCACGAAGAAAACCGATAGCTCAGGCAAGAAGCAGTAGCCTCGCAGCACTTCTTCCCCGATTCCTGGCCCCTTCCCCATAGACAGCGATTGCGATATAATAAGCAAAATTCATCGACGCGCGCCGCATGAATCGATACTGCAGAGTTTTCGAGCGCCGTCGAACGATCCGCATCCAACCGCCGTAATGCGGTCCGGCCTTGATTGATCAGAGTCATGCTGTTCAAACAATCCAAAGAGGTATTCTCTTGAGTTTTTCCCGTTTTCGATTCGATCCCCGCGTGGCCGAAGGCCTGAGCGCCGCTGGCTACGAAACCCCAACGCCCATCCAGGCCGAGGCCATCCCCCCCATCCTGGAAGGCAAGGACATCCTCGGCCTTGCCCAGACGGGCACGGGCAAGACCGCGGCCTTCGCCCTTCCCATCCTCCAGCGCCTCTTGGGCGGGAACAGGTGCCTGCCCCGGGCCCTCGTCATCTCCCCAACCAGGGAACTCTCCGAACAAACCCACCAGAGCTTCGTCGCCCTCGGCGCGGCCTGCCCCTTCAAGAGCATGAGCATCTTCGGCGGCGTCTCTATGAATTCCCAGATCAAGGCCTACAAAACCCGCATGCCCGAGATCCTCGTGGCTTGCCCAGGGAGGCTTCTGGATCTTGTCGGCCAGGGGGTGGTCAAGCTCGACACCATCGAAATCCTCGTGCTGGACGAAGCCGACCAGATGTTCGACATGGGCTTCCTACCCTCGATCAAGCGAATCATCGCCCTTCTCCCCAAGACACGACAGACCCTCCTCTTTTCGGCCACTCTCCCCTCGGAAATCCGGAACCTGGCCCGCCAGTACCAGCACGATCCCGTTCGCGTGGAGATTGGCGCATCCAAGCCTGTGGAAACCGTGAGCCATTTCGTGCGCCAGGTGGATCAGGCCGACAAGTACGAAACCCTGCGAAAGCTCCTCGAGAACGCCCGGCAGGACCGGCGCGAAGGCCAGACCCTCATCTTCGCCCGCACCAAGCACAGGGCCAAGCGCCTCGCCCTCCAGCTCAGCAAGGAAGGCTTCGAGACCACCTCCCTCCAGGGCAATCTCTCCCAATCGCAACGGGAGCGCGCCATGTCGAGCTTCAGGTCGGGCAAGGCGAACATCATGGTAGCCACCGATATCGCAGCCCGCGGCATAGACGTCACCCAGGTGTCGCGAGTGATCAATTTCGACATCCCCGACACGCCGGAGGCCTATACCCACAGGATAGGGCGCACAGGAAGGATGCTGCGCAAGGGCGTTGCCCTCACATTCGTCACGCCAGAAGACAGGCAGGTTCTCAAGGCCATAGAGCGCTACCTGGGCTCGGCCATACCCCACGCCCAGGGCCTAGCCGTATAGCTTGATCCGGATGCGGTAGACAGAGCCCTGGAGACCTGCGCTTTCCACCAGGGCTCCGCAGTTCCTCAGCCTCAACATCAGGTTCCTTTCCCCCCTCCCCGGCACCGCTGTCTCGGGGTCATAGGAACTTGCCGCGCTCATGCTCAGGACGGCGAAGGGCCGCCCTCCGACCGATCCGCTCTCCAGATACCAGGAAGATGTGCCTGAACCGTGCTTCAGGTCGTTTGTGGCAATCTCCTCAGCGGCCGAGAAGAGCTGGAGGCGCCTGCCGTCGTCAAGAAGGTCCTGGAAGGCCTGCCGGGCGGCCTGGGGAGCCTGGAACTTCACCAGTCTCCCCGCGCTCCGATACCTGCGGAGGAGGGCGAGCTGGAGGGCTTGGGCGAAATCCTTCCGAATCAAGTCCTCCTCCTCCAGGCTGTCCAGCCTCTCGCGCAGCTGCTTGTAGGAGGACACAAGCCCCGCGTTGACGGCGCCCAGAGCCTCCTCGGGTCTGCGCGTGCCCTCCAGGCCCTGCCTCGAGGCTATGACGAGGTCGTTGAGAGCGCTTCCCAGGTGGTCGTGCAGATCCGCGTATATCCGCTCGCGCTCGGCGAACCTGGCCCGCTCCAGCTCCGACTGGTGGGCGGCCGCTACGCGCAATGCTCCGAGAAGCCTCTGTATAAGCACCCAGCCCATGCAGAAGAGGAGAATCAGGAAACCCCAGTGGCTTCCGAAGGTATACAGAGGAACCACCTGGCTCGCCGCGAAGAGATCCCAGCCCATCACCAGGGCGGCCCCGCCCAGCCCCAGGGCTATGAGCCTCGACTCTCCATGGCCGCGGAATATTCCCGGAAGGATCATGCTCAAAGCAGTCACGAACTCCACGGCATAGAGAGCCAGCCGCCATGTCGACAAAAGTCCCGCAAGATCGTAATCCTTAGCCCCGAAAGCCATGGCGGTAGCTACGGCATAGGCGATATGGAAGGCACCCAGGCCCCGAGCAAGGCGCGGAAAGCGCTTTGGATTCACCCAGGAGCTGAAGATGAGGATGGACACGATCATCGTGGCCGTCGAGATGATCCACACGTAGTTCCAGAACAGTGGGCTACCGAAGAGGAACTGCTTGACAGAGGAATAGTAGAGGGTATGGAAACCGGCGCCGATCGAGGCGAAGCCGAAGCTTCCCGAGCCCGAGTGGGCGAGGGGGCGCCTCTGGATGAAAAACGAGATGAGGCCCGCGGCCACGAAGAGGACGAAAAGCACTAGCCTGTCCATGTCGTCCGCCAGGATCTTGGCCACGAGATCGTCCCGGTTCCCTATCCAGACGCGCTTCTTTATGCCGATGACCTGGTACTCCGAGCGGAATACTACGCGGAGCTCTTTGCCTGCCCAGGCTTGGGGCAGGTGGACGATGTGGGCTTGCAGGCCGGCAAAATGCTCCTCGTCCTCCTCCGACTCCAGCTGGCCCGTGCTGTGGATCAGCCTTCCGTCCAGGTAGAACTCTGCGAGGAGGTATATACGGTCGAAGAAGAGGGCGGGATCGCTGAACCTTCCGGGCGGAAGCGAGGTTCGGACGCTCAGAAAACGCCTGCCCCGGCGATCGGGGGGAGTGGAGGGATAGTGGCTGTAGGGTAGCCAGGCACCCTCGGCCTCCCGTGCTTTCTCGGCGCTTTCCGCCCACCGGTACTCCCATGAGCCTCCCAGGGCGAAGGGCGCCTCGTCCGCGGGCCGCGCGCCCAGATCCTGCCC
>DATCUA010000012.1:0-4517 GCA_036567645.1 Rectinemataceae bacterium
CAGCCACAGCGCCCTGGCCAGCCACAACGGCCTGGCCAACCGCAGCGACCAAGCCAGCCCCCGCGCGAGGATACGCGGCGCGAGGATACGCGGCGCGAGGATACGCGGCGCGAGGATGACGGTACTACCTACAATCCTTTCGCCGAGCTCCTGAAGCGAAGGAAATAGCTACGCCAGCGACAAGGGCGCTGGCGCGGCTTGCGCACGAAATCGATCTCTGCTATTGTTTGAAAGCCCCGATACGGTTTCGGAGCCGGACCCTTTGCCGCACCCCCCCAACCCCCGCGGCAACCCTACCCCCGGTTTTCGATGCTGTAACGGGGTTTTTTATTCCCTGTGCGGCTAGAGCTGGCTAACGGGGGTTTCCGAGGGCGGCGTTTCCGCCTTCGATGCTTCTGCCTTCGACGCTTCCGAAGGCGCCTCGGAAGCCGACGCCTCGCTCACCATCTTGTTCAGCTTGTCCTTTTCCCTCTCCAGTTTGGAAACCCTCCTCCGCAAGCCCGAGGACTGGAACTTCTTCCGCAGTATCGATGGCAACATGATAAGCGTCCCGATCAGGAAACCGGCTATGACCGCGAGCACCAGGAGAAGCGAAATGGAGCCCGACACGGACCAGCCCAGGAAGGCTACCGTGGTACTCCCGGTGTTCTGGGCGGCGAACACGGCAACGGCTACGAGGAGGACGATGACGAAGACCATCCTGACAACCTTCATACTATCCTCCTGGCGAAAATAATGTATTCAGGGAAGCCGTTCGGCTCTGGAACGGCCCCGGCTTTGCATCGGCTCGGCTTCTTCTCCCCCGCTGTCGATGCATTCCTATCTATACTAAAAGCAAAATTCTTGTCGCGCAATCCAAACGAAGCTTGACACCTGGGTTTCGGCATGCAAGACTCCTGAAACAATAGTTACGGAGATAGGCTTCGCGAAGCGTAGCCTCAGTAGGCGACCCGCCCGTGGGGGCGCCAAAGGCCGAAGCGGCAGCGCGACCGCATGGAAGAAGGCAGGGTTGTATGATCCTCACCAAGATCAGAAAGATGCTTCCCGACATGCCTCCCAATTTCAAACGTATCGGAGGCTATATCCTCGACCACGAACAGAGCGTGGCCTTCGCGTCCATTTACACAGTCAGCGCCGCCATCGGGGTGAGCAACGCCTCCCTGGTGAGATTCGCCAAGAGCCTGGGACTGGACGGCTACCAGGGACTGAAACGCGAGGTTCAGGAGGAGATGCGCCACCGCCTGAGCCCCTACGACAAGATAGCCTTGCGCGAACTCGATCTCCTGCCCGAGGAGAAGCGCCTCCAGAAGCTGTGCCAGAACGAGCTCAACAATCTCCGCAACACCTACGAAAACCTCAAGCTCGAGGATCTGCGCTCCATGGTGGACGGAATCCGCAGGGCCAGGAAGATCTTCGTCTGCGGCTTCGGCGCCTCGCGGCACATGGCGCGGAGCTTCGAGTACGCCCTCCAGAGCTCCCTCACCAAGGACATAGCGGCCATATCGGGCTCGGTATCCGACTATTCGCCTGTCCTGAAGTCCATCTGCGAGCAGGATCTCATCTTCATCATGACGTTCCCCCCCTACTCGGATGAGGTGAAGCACGTTGCCCAGGTGACAAAGGACAGGGGCGCCGCGCTCTATCTCTTCACAGATTCGGCCTCCTGCCCCATCTACCACCTAGCCGACATGACCCTCAAATGCGACACCAACTCCCTCCTGCTTTCCAATTCCTACGTCGGGCTCGTGTCGCTCATGAACATTCTCGTCCACATGGTATTCCTCCATTCAAAGGATGCTTCCATAGACTCGCGCAGCCAGACCATCGTCATGCAGGAGTCCGGCTACGCGACCATCCATGGAGACAAGGCGGAACCCTGAGGGAGGGAAACGAAACATCGCAGCTCGGCCGCGTCGCGGCCTGAAGCTATAGAGATCTCGAGGAGGAGATAGGCATGAAGAAGTCCATTGCTGTCCTTGTCCTGGCCCTGGCGCTCTGCGGAGCCGCCTTCGCCCAGAAGGGTCCCGCATTGCGCAACCGCGACCCGGACACCCTGGTGTTCGTCCTGGCCGCCGCGCCCCAGCCCCTGGATCCGAACATCTACACCACCCTGAACGAAGCCCAGATCATGCGCGAGATCAACGAAACCCTCGTCAACATGACCCCGGACTACCAATTCTACCCCGGCCTCGCCGAAGTCGTTCCATCCAAGGAGAACGGCCTCATCTCAGCCGACGGCACCACCTTCACCATCAAGCTGCGCAAGGGCGTTAAGTTCCACAATGGCAACCCCTTCACCGCCGACGACGTGGTTTTCTCTTTCAACCGCATACTCCACCACCCCAAGTCCAGCTCCAAGTCCATGTTCAGCGCCATCCTCTCGGTGACCAAGGTGGACGACTACACCGTGAAGATCGTATGGGGCAAGCTCAAGGATCCGGAATACGCCACCATCCCTCTCACTTCCTGGGCCGACAGGGCCAAGTACATGAGCCCTTCACCCTACGGCCCCGGCCTCAACATCCTCGCCCACTACTGCTCGGGCATAGAGGACGCCGAAACCGTGGAAGCCGCCGGAGCCGACTACGGCACCAAGGTGGTGACAGGCACCGGTCCCTATAAGTTCGTGTCTTTCCCCAACCCCCAGGAAGTCAACGTGACCCGCAACGACGCCTGGTGGGGCGGAGCCGACAAGGTAGCCTTCAAGAACATCCAGTTCCGCGCCATGTCCGAACAGCCCCAGGTCAACAACGTCCTCATCACCGGGGAAGTGGATCTCGCCTTCAACCTCTCCAAGCTCGACCTCGCCAGCATAGAGCGCGCCGGCGTCAACATCACCACCAAGCCCGGCCTCACCATCTGGTACGGCGTATTCAACATGAACTCCGCCAAGGTGGGCCAGAAGCGCAACGGCAAGCTCGACCTCACCGGCAAGTACGAGGAGCTCGACTCCACCAAGCTCAGAAGGGCCATCTTCTACTCCATCAACCCCGCCCCCTTCATCAGGCAGGTAGACCTCTTCAACGGAAAGGCCACCCTGGCCAACCAGATGATGCAGCCCGGCTTCCTCGGCTATGTGCAGGGCGCCCCCGCCGGCACCCCCTTCGCCGAGTTCTCCGACAAGGACTGGTACTTCGACAGGGACAAGGCCAAGGCCGAGTTCGCCTCCCTCTCCCCCGAGTTCAGGGCCAAACTCACCCCTGAGAGCATCATCCTCGCCGTCGGCAACATCACCGACCGCGTGAAGATAGCCAACAACATCAAAGATCAGGTCAAGACAGTATTAGGCGTCGACCTCATCAAGGTCGTGCCCCAGGTCAACGCCCAGATCATCCAGATGAGCAAGACCGGCGACGAAGCCTACGACATGGTCGTCACCGGCTGGTTCACCCCCACGGGCGACCCCGACTACACCTGCATCATCTACAACGGCGAGTCCATCGGCACCGGCATGAACGGAGCCGTGTACAACAACGACATAGTCAACGCCAACATCCGCATCGGCCGCTACACAACCGATCCCAAGGCCCGCAAGGAAGCCTACGACAAGGTGCAGATCCAGCTGATGACGGACAAGCCCTACTTCCCCATGGTGTACGAGAACGTCATCTACGGATCCCACCCCAGGGTAGGCAACGTGGATAAGGCCATGTTCGGCACCAAGCTGATGGATCTCCATCTCCTGACCAAGAATTTCTAAGCCCTGAACATCCGCGTGCACGGGTTGGGGCGGTGCGGCCGGAAGGCCGCCCCGCCCCGGCCCCGATGGCGGAATCCCACCCGGAAGGGAAGAACCATGCGCAGATATTTCCTGCGGCGTATCCTCATGCTGATACCCGTGCTCTTCGGCGTTACGCTGATCGTCTTCTCCCTGATGTACATAACGCCTTCCGATCCCGTCCAGATGATGCTGGGCCCCAACGCAACGCCGGCGGCCTACAAGCAGATGAAGGCCGACATGGGCCTGGACAAGCCTTTCATACTCCAGTATCTCCAGTTCCTCTTCGGCTATAAACATGAAGTCTTCGGCTACCGGGGCCTCCTCTTCGGGGATCTCGGCCGCTCCTACATATCCAATCGCAACGTGTTCGAGCTCATCCTGAGCTCCTTTCCGAATACCCTGGTCCTCGCCTCCGGCGCCCTCTTCTTCGCCGTGATCCTGGGAATACCCATAGGCATTTTGGCGGCTACCAGGCCCTACTCCATCCTTGACATGTTCTTCACGGTGTTCGCCCTCCTGGGGGCTTCCATGCCCGTTTTCTGGGCCGCCATGGTGCTCATATACACCTTCGCCAACAACCTGCGCATCTTCCCCGCCATGTCCAATCCGGGCAATTTCATATCCCTGGTCCTGCCCATCGTCACCTTGAGCATGTACTCCATGGCTATCATCATGCGCATGACCCGCTCCTCCATGCTCGAGGTTATGGAGCAGGACTACATCCGCACGGCGCGGGTAAAGGGCATGGACGAGAAGGTGGTGGTCTTCAAGCACGCCCTCAGAAACGCCCTCATCC
>DATCUA010000013.1:0-3234 GCA_036567645.1 Rectinemataceae bacterium
CGGACTGCCACGGTCTCGAGAGCTTGGACGCTCGGGCATCCGCGACGTGGGTCGCTCCGCAGACCCTCCTCTCCTCCTTGGGAAAGAGGAGGACGCTTCCCTCGCCGGATGGAGCCGGATTCCTCACGCTCTCCGCTTCAACAGAGCTTTCCGCGGACTTTGATCCACCCGCTTCGGCTCTGGCGGAATCCGGAGCAGGATCCTGCGTTTCGGGGTATGCCAACCTCGGCGTTTGCATACTCTGGAACCCGGGGCTGTCCTGGCTCCACAGCATCAAGCTCGGACTAGGACTCGTGGCGAGATGGGAAGGAAGCCGCGCGGGCATGGAACTGGAGCCCGACTATTCCGTGCGCCTGCGAGCGGGAGCTAAAAACGGATTCGTGCTGAGCCTGGATGTGGATGCTCCCGATGGGGAAGAGGGAAGATGGCCCGATTTGGGCATGTCCGTTGAGATGAAACTTCCCGGAGGTGTCTAGATAATCACGTGGAATCCGGCCTTGCGCGCTTGCGATCCCGATCCCGCTTTCCGAAATCAAGGCCAAGTAGTATAGTGGGACGATGGCCGGAACACGTTCTCTTCTTGAAAACGATGGGAGGAGAGCCCTCCTCGTCATCGATCTTCAAAACGACTTCTGCCGAGGAGGAGCCCTCGCGGTTCCCGGGGGAGAAGATATAATCCCTCTGGTCAACGAGCTGCTCAAGGCCTTCCCCATCTCGGTACTCACTCAGGATTGGCATCCCAAGGGTCATTGTTCCTTCGCTCCCCCGTTCAAAGACATACGCGATTCTATCGCCGGAGGAGGCGGAACAGAAGGATCCTGGCCCGAGCACTGTGTAGCTGGAACATGGGGAGCCGACTTTCCCCTTGGTCTCGAAAGCTGGAGAGCGCGGCTCATTTTGAGGAAAGGGAGCCGCCCCGACCTGGACTCGTACTCTGCCTTCCTCGAGAATGACAGAATATCCACAACAGGACTGGCTGGTTGGCTCAAGGAGCTCGGTGTTTCTTTCATATACGTGGCTGGTTTGGCAACGGACTATTGCGTGCGAGCCAGCGTCCTGGATGGCCTCGCCCTGGGTTTCGGTGTATGTCTTGTCTCCGACGCCGTGCGGGCTGTGGACGCATCCCCAGGAGACGGGGACAGGGCTATCGGAGAGCTGGCGGCTAGAGGATGTATCATACGAAGAAGCGAGGAGATACTGTGATGAACCCATCCGCCCAGAGCGCCCTCTTCACCGACTTCTACGAGCTCACTATGGCTCAGGGCTATTGGAAAAGGAGGATGGGGGGACAGAGGGCGGTCTTCGATTACTTCTTCCGGCGACAGCCCTTTTCCGGCGGATTCTCGGTATTTGCAGGATTGGAAACCCTCCTGGCTGACCTGGAGCGCTTCAAGTTCGGGCAAGCCGATCTCGAGTACCTCGAGAGTCTTGGCATCTTCGAAAGGGATTTCCTGGACTATCTCGCCGCCTTTTCTTTCTCCGGGGATATTCTGGCCGCGCGAGAAGGCGAGATAGTCTTCCCTCATGAACCCATACTGAGGATAGAAGGGGATTTGATCCAAGCCCAGCTCATCGAGGGCCTGGTGCTCAACACCCTCAACTTCCAGAGCCTGGTCGCGACCAAGTCGGCCAGGGTATGGCTTGCCTCCGGCAAGGCCAAGATAATGGAATTCGGCTTGCGCAGGGCCCAAGGACCGGATGGAGCACTTTCTGCCACCAGGGCAGCTTACATCGGCGGAGCTTTTGGCACCTCCAACAGCCTGGCGGGAAAGCGATTCGGCATCCCCCTTCTCGGTACCATGGCCCATTCTTGGGTGATGTCCTATCCCAGCGAACTGGAAGCCTTCAGAGCTTATGCAGACATCTACCCCGCATCGGCTACCTTCCTCATCGATACCTACAACACCCTCGAATCGGGGGTGGAAAACGCTATCATCGTCGGGAGGGAACTAGCCGCCCAAGGACACAAATTCGCGGTTCGCCTCGATTCTGGGGATATCGACTACCTTTCGCGAAAGGTGAGGCAGCGCCTGGACGAGGCTGGATTCCCCGAGGCGAAGATCGTAGTGTCCAACGAGCTGGACGAGACGATAATCGAGCACCTCGTGGCTTCAGGCGCCCCCATAGACCTCTGGGGAGTGGGCACGAACCTCGTGACGGGAGGGAACGAGGCGGCTTTCACGGGGGTATACAAGCTCGCTGCCATACGTACAGGAACTCAGGAAAAACCGGTGATGAAGTTTTCGGACAATCCCGAGAAATCTACCGACCCGGGCAGGAAGCAGGTTCACAGGCTCTACAGCGCTCAGAACGCCGCTCGCCTGGATCTCATAAGCCTGGAGGGGGAGTCCGTGGAATCGGGCAAGGAGATCCTCGTCCACCATCCATCGGGCGACTATAGGCACTTGAGCGTTTCGCCTTATGCTGCCGAGCCCCTGCTCCATCCCGCCATGGGCGGGGGGAAGAGGCTGAGGCCGGCACCGAGCATCCAGGAAGCCCGCGAGTATTTCATACAGCGTATCTCCAGCTTCGACTCGACGTACCTACGCCAGCTCAACCCCCACCAATACAAAGTGTCCATATCGGGCAAGCTCAGGGATATGAAGCTCTCCCTGCTCAAGAAGTACCTCAAGAAATACTAGGTGATTTATGATCTCGTAGGCCTTTTCTGCCGCTCGGGAATCTTCAATCGGATATTCGAGGGACTGGTCAGCTTGCGTTCGAGGCTGGCGATCAAGGCTGAACCAGAAGTCTCCACAGAAAGATCCTCGAGGACGTCGGCGGCGACGAAACCCTGCTTGCGCATACCCGAAAGAAAATCGAGAAGGCCGTTATAGAAGCCGCCCACATTGAGAATCCCCACCGGCTTGCTGTGGTAGCCTATGTACCTCCAGGTCCAGACTTCGAAGAATTCTTCCATGGTGCCGATGCCGCCCGGGAGCACGGCGAAGGCCTGGGCTTTTTTCTGCATGAGGGCCTTGCGTTGATGCATGTCCGCTACGACGATGAGTTCGCTGAGCTCGAGATGATCGACCATGGCGTTGAGCTTCTCGGGGATGATGCCGATGACGCGAGAGCCAGCATCCATCGCCGCTTTGGCGAGAACCCCCATCGTGCCGACATCGCCGCCGCCATAGACCAGCGATATGCCTCTCTTTCCCAATTCCGTCCCGAAGTCCCGGGCGGCATCGATGAAGACTGGCGGGACGGATTCTGCCGACCCGCAGAAGACGC
>DATCUA010000014.1:0-3946 GCA_036567645.1 Rectinemataceae bacterium
GGTTGGAAGCCTGGGGCTTCGAAGGCGGAGGCGCTTGGGGGGAGCTGGAAGCCGAGGCGGTGAAGGGCGTGTTCCCCGATTACGCGAGCGCGGATTTTGCCGCCTATCTGCGGATAGTCGACTCGACCAACCCCATGCACAGGCTCTGGTCGGACTCGCCCTGGCTCAAATACGGGCTAGCCCACGGCTGTTATTGGCGCAAATGCGCCTTCTGCGACACTGAACTGGAATACGTGGCGGATTTCGCGCGCTGCGATGTCGAGGCCCTGATGGAAGCCGCGGGCGCGGCTGCGGCGCGGACAGGGCTCTCCGGCATACATTTTGTCGACGAGGCCATGCCCATGGCTTCCCTCCTCGAATTCGCCCGGCTCAACCGGATCAGGGCGGCGAAGGAAGGAGACAGCCGGGCCTTCTCTTTCTGGGGAAATGTTCGCTTCGACGCTTCCTGGACTCAAGACAGGTGCGAGCTTCTGGCGGCTTCGGGACTCGTGGCAGTGTCGGGCGGCATAGAGATAGCGACGAGCCGCGGCCTGGAGATGACTGACAAGGGCTTCGACTTGAAGAGTCTCGTACGCACGCTGGTGGCCATGAGGCGGGCGGGGCTCCTCGTGCACGCCTACCTCATCTACGGGTTTCCGGGACAGGATGCAACCGATATCGTCGACTCGGCCGAGTTCTGCAGGCAGCTCTTCGCCTCGGGCCTGGTCGATTCGGCCTTCTGGCACCGCTTCGTCCTCACCCGCCACTCCCGCATGTACGCCGAGTGGAAAGCCGGGGGGCGGCCCGGGCTCGTGCCCGAGGACAGGCCCTGGAGCTTCGCCAACAACGACCTCGGCTTCGAAGGCGAGGCCGATTTCGATGTCTGGGACGAGCCCCTCGCCTCGTCTTTGGCGGCCTGGATGGAGGGAAGGGGGTTGGATCGGCCCATCGGGGCCTGGTTCCGCCGGGGCGCCCCGAGGCCGACGATCGGCAAGGATCTGGCCGAGGCACTGATTGGGGAGGCCGAGGAGGCTCTGGACGGGGAGGGGCCGAAGGAAGAGGGGACGGCCGTGTGGGTCGGGGGCGCCCCGGCGGCGGTCAGGCTGGGAAGGGGCAGATCGAGCTTGCGCTGGGCGTATCGGGGGGAGATGAAGAACCTTGAGCTTGCCGACAGGCTCGCCGAAAAAGCTGCCGCAATCTTGGGCGATCAGGGCTCGAGATTGGACGGGAGGAAATTTTCGGAACTCCGGACCGAACTCGGGCTCGGGAAACCCCAGCTCGATGAACTCGTATCGAGCGGGCTTCTGGTCGTCTAGGTCTGGGCGACTCGCGCGGCGCCCGGAAAAGGCGCATACCTAGACGCTGTTGCGCGAGATTGCTACGCACAAAATGAAAAGACCGCCCTTTCGAGGCGGTCCTTTTCGTATCTGGAGCGGTTGCCCGCCCCGGGATTCGGCGGCTCAGTACCTGCGGTCGGTCCTGGGCTTGTCCATGGCCTCGTTCACCCTGAGCTGGCGGCCGTCCAGGTTGGTGCCGTTGGTGCCATTGATGGCGGCGGCGGCTTCTTCCTCGGTGTTCATCTCGACGAATCCGAAACCCTTGGACATGCCGGTATCCCTGTCGGTGATGATCCTGGCGGAGGACACGGCGCCGAAGGCCATGAAGTACTCCCTTAGTCTTTCCTCGGTGGTGTTATAGCTGAGGTTGCCCACATACAGTTTCTTTCCCATGATCGGTTCCTTCGCCTGAGCGTTCCCGCCCGGGCATTCAAAAAAATATCTATCTGCGTCTCGCGCGGATATGCTTCGCCTGTTGGCGCCTAGTATATCGGAATACCGCAAGAAAATAAAAGCCCCCACCCCCGGAAATCGGCGTGAGGGGACGCTTCTCTATTCCTGCCCGATATCGCATACTGCCTAGGCGATTCAGATCGCGTTTCCGTGCGCGAAATCGAAACGTGGAGGCAGGAAGATGGATATCGGTGTCATTGGCTTGGGCGGAGTGGGCGGCTATTTCGGGGGCAAGCTCGCTTCCTGGGCCGAAAAGGCCGGCGCCGAGGATGCGCACGTGCATTTCGTCGCCCGGGGAGCCCATCTCGACGCTATACGCGCCCGAGGCTTGGAGGTCGATGCCCAGGAGGGGCCCTTTCTCGCCCGTCCAGCCTCGGCAACAGATAGGATAGCCGACTTGCCGGCCCTGGACGCCTGCGTGCTCTGCGTGAAGGGCTACGATCTCGTGGAAGCAGTAGAGCGCCTCAAGCCCAAGCTCAAGGAATCGACCCTCATTCTCCCCCTTCTCAATGGGGTCGATATCTTCGAGCGCATCCGAGCGGTTTGCTCCTCGGGCTATCTCCATCCGGCCTGCGTGTACATTAGCGGAAGGATCGAAGGGCCGGGCAAGGTAGTCCAGCGCGGTCCCCGGCCTTCTATCCTCCTGGGCGCCGACCCGGGCGGGCGGACCGAGGACAGATCCCTCTTGGCCGTCCTCGATGCGGCGGGCATTGCGGCATCATGGAGGGATGATCCTTTCGCCGATATCTGGATCAAGTATCTCTTCATAGCTCCCTTCGGCCTGGTGACGGCCAAGACGGGGCTGACGATCGGCGAGGTTTTCCAGTCTACGGAGGCCTTGGCCCTGGTCAAGGAGATCATGGGAGAAATACTCGCCCTCGCCGCGGCCAAGGGCGTCGAACTTCCGACCACGGCATTCGCCGACACTCTGGCCAAGGCCGCCAGCTTCCCGCCGGATACCCGCACCTCCTTCCAGAGGGATTTCTCCTCTCCCGGAAAGCCCGACGAGAGGGATCTCTTCGGGGGCTCCATCATCCGCATGGGCTCTCGTCTCGGGGTGCCTACGCCGGCAACGGACCGGCTCTACGAAGAGCTTTCGAGGAAGAAGCCCCTGTGAGCGGGGCCGAGGCCGCTAGCCCGCCAGCCCCAGAACGCTCCTGATAGCCGGCCCTGCCAGGGCGTTGATGACCCCCGAGCCCAGGATGGCCCAGAGGGCGCTTATCTTCGTAAATGCCGAAAGGGCGAAAGCTCCCAGCGCGAACGCGAGGAGAAGCGGGTCGACCGATTGGGGGCGCAATGCCCAGAGAGTCATCAGCATCATCGCCATGCTTCCCGTCCTCAGGGACTCGTCCAGGGCGAGCTTGTCGAGCCGTATGCGCTTGGCGAGGAAGAAGGTGGCCCCGATGGCCGCCATGGGGAATGCCACGACCGATATGGTAGCCGCGAGGGCCGTGAAGAATCCCCCGCGCTCCCAGCCGATCATGGTGGCCGCGTTGAGGGCGATGGGGCCGGGAGTGGACTGGGCTATCGCTATCAGCGAAGCGAAATCCTGATCCCCTATCCAGCGCGGCACCACTTCGTTCTTGATGATGCCCACCGTGGACCAACCGCCTCCGAAGGAGATTACCCCGATCTTGAGGAAGGAGAGGATCACCTCGAGGGTTTGCATAGGCACTCCGCGATGTAGAAGACCCCGATCCCGAGGAGGAGGAGGGGGAGGCTGTAGGCGGGGAAGAAAACCAGGGCTATTGCCAGGGCGATAGTCTCGAATGCCCTCGACGCGGTCCAGGCGCGCTTCTTCGACGTTTTCCAGATCATGGCGGCCACGATGCCCGGGACGACGGCGCCCGCTCCGTCCAGAAAGCGCTGGACCGCGGGCAAGGAGCCGTAGCGGCCGACGAGGTCGCTGACGAGGATCAGAGCCAGGAAGGGCGGAAGGAGCACGCCTAAGAACGCGGCCACGGCTCCCTTGAAACCGCAGAGCTTGGCCGAGGCGAGGACGGCGGAATTGAGGGCCATGGGGCCGGGGAAGGCCTGGGCCCGAGCGAAGATGTCGAAGAAATCCTTTTCTTCCATCCATCCCTTCTTGCTGAAGGCCGAGGCCGTGACCGGCACGATGACATAGCCTCCGCCGAGGGTGATGGCGTTGATCTTGGCTATAGTCCAGAAGAGGTCGA
>DATCUA010000015.1:0-8244 GCA_036567645.1 Rectinemataceae bacterium
TCAAAGCCTGGCTCCTCTCCGAACACGAACTGCCGGTTTTCAGGACGGATTTCGCCTCCAGGCTCGCATGGGCGGAATGCCTTGATGAAAACGAGCTTCAGTCGATGATGTCGGGCTATGCGTCCCTATTGGAGGCGCAGATAGCCATGTGCAGGGAAAGGATGCGAAGGGGAAGCGAATCCCCTGCGCGGAGCCCAAGGGAATTGGCGTTCTGGAGGGGTTTGGAAGAGCATGCTGTCGCATTCTACGAGGCGGAGCTGAGATGGCTCACGGAGATGGCAGAAGTCGGGGATAGGACCTGAGGAGGATCGGATGGATTGGACAATGGATGACCTGAAGACCCTGAGAAATGCTACAGGCGCCGGGGTCATGGCGTGCAGAAGAGCGCTCGAAACGACCCGAGGAAATATAGAAGCGTCCAAGGCTCTGATAGCCGAATGGGGCTTGAACGAAGTAGAAAAACGAGCCTCCAGGGAGACGAATGAGGGCTATGTAGCTTTGGTTTCAGTCCCTGGCAAGGCGGCAATGGTAGCCCTCGCCTGCGAGACCGATTTCGTAGCCCGCAACTCCCTATTCATAGATGTAGCCGAATCTATCGCCAGGTCGGTGCTCATTTCGGGACATATACGCTTATCTCGCGAAGCCGAAGCTCTCATCTCCGATCTGGGCATGCGGATGAAGGAAAAGGTAGCCGTGTCGGGACTCGCCTATCTGGAAGCCAAAAATGGACAAATACTCGAGGCGTATCGCCATGGAGGAGGCAGGATAGCGGCGGCGGCAAGCGCCGAGATCGTATCGGAAAAGCCTGTCTCTGTAGCCGGTGAGTCGGCGGCACGGGCCATGCTGCACGAACTATGCCTCCAGATAACTGCCAAGGCTCCCTTGTTCCTGCGAAAAGAGGAGATACCTCCTGCGGACATGGAGGGAGCGCAAAAGCGATTCGCCGAGGAAGTAGCCGGGGACGAAAAGCTGAAGGGCAAACCTGCTGCCATACTGGAGCGGGCCTTGGCCGGAAAGCTTGGCCGATTCGTTCGGGAATCCTGCCTCCTGAGCCAGGCCTATATCAAGGACGAGTCCGTGGATGTGGGTTCCTGGCTCGAGGCCGAAGCCCGGAAAGCCGGCTTTGAGCTGAACCCCACGGCCTTCATCAGGCTCGAGATCGCCCAGGAGAGATCTAGGCTAAAATGAGAATACTCTTCGATCACCGGCGCTCTACGGACTCGACGATGAACCTCGCACGATGCTTGGCATCTATGCCAGCGATCTGTGAAGAAAGCGACGAAAAGGGCCCTTTCGATTTGCTCGTAGCCATGGCCGACACCCAGACGGCCGGAAGGGGAAGAGTGTCTGGCAGGAGATGGGAAGACAGGGCCGGCTCTTCCTTCCTGGCCACTCTGGGATTCCCAGGGATCCAAGGACTGGGAGAGGCCTTGCCCCTTAAGATGGGCCTGGCAGTAGTCAAGGCACTCGGATCGCGGTATGGAGCCCAAAACCTTTCTATAAAGTGGCCTAACGATATTCTCGCGCCCAAGCTTTATCAGGAAGGAAAAGGCATAGGCAAGCTCGGAGGCATCCTCTGCGAGGCTTCGGGATCTTGGTTCTTCTCCGGCATAGGATTGAATATCAGGAAAGATGCCTACGACCCTTCCCGCCTGCCCGAGGCGACGAGCCTGGAGGAAGCCTTGGGCGATCCATGCCGAGGCATGATCCTAGAAGTCTCGGTCGAGGAACGACGAGCCCTCGCCGAGACGATCGGCGACTATTTCCTGCGATTGACCACATCCGCCGGCTGGAAGGAGGAGGTTCTCTCCCTCTTGTGGGGGAAGGGGAGCATCCGCTCTTTCGAACTCGGCACGGCCGGATCCGGTCGCATCATCGAGGGCAAGATTCATGGAATCGATGAAGACGGAGCCCTGGTCATCGAACTCGAGACAGGAGAGCTGGCTAGCTTCCATTCGGGCGAGCTGCGCTTTCTTCGATCGCCCGTAGAGCCGAGTAGAGCGTCTCGTTCATAGGCGCCCTCAGGCCGGCGGCTGCGGCAAGGCGAATCACCGCGCCGGAAAAAGCCTCGACCTCAGTCTTCCTACCTGCTTCCACATCCTGGAGCATCGATGTCTTGCCTCCCGGCGGGAGACTTCCGAGCGTGAGGAACACCTGCTCTATATCGGCTTCCCCCAAGCCTGTGCCAAGGGCTCTGGACAGCTCGAGCACCTCCTCCATGGTCTTCCTGAGGAGAAGCCTCGCAGAGGGGCTTCGCTGGAAAAAGCCGTAGTCGCCGCGCAGGAGGGCCGACCACTGGTTCACGGCCACGTTGATCATGAACTTGAACCAGAGGGCGCGCACCATGTCCTCGGGCACCGAATACGGCATGCCGTGGGCCGACAGGAAATCGGCGATAGCCATCACCCGGGGCTCCAAGCGCTTCGGGTCGTTTTTCTCCCAGCCGAAGCGGATTTCGCCAATATCGGCGAAGGTAACCGAGGTGCCGATCCTCATGGCGTCGATCCTGATTATGAAGCCCAGCGGTACGTTCCCGGCTCCGAATGCCGCCCTCAGCCTCGTTTCGCTCTCCAGCCCGTTGAGGAGTGACAGAACCGAAGTGTCGGGGCCGATGTAAGCCGACGCTTCGTGTATTGCCGTTTCGAGGTCGTAATCCTTCACGGCGAAGATGACAAGATCGAAGGGAGCGCGGGCGGGCTCTGCGATCCTGAATGAATAGCTCGCCCCGTTCACGGAAAAGCCATCGCGCTCGTACCTCGCCTTTCTCTCGCCCGAGGCACAGATGAAGACCGAGTCGGGGTCGGAATCGTACAGCCTCGAAGCGAGGGCGGCGCCTATGGCTCCCGCCCCGACTATGAGAGCGGAGCGGATGCCCCGGGATCCACTCATGCTTTCCCCCTGTTCGCCCCGTCCACCCTATACGGGGCTACCTTGGAAACGAGCCTCTCGGGAACGCGGCACCTCAGGAAGACGGAATCCCCCTCGCTCCGCTCTCCCAGCACGGAAGCCTCGCGGTGGAGGAGGGACACGAGGGCGTACTCGGCGTTCGGTATCTCGAGCTCGAGCTCGTCCATCGAAGCGCTCAGGCCTTCTTGCAGGCCCAGGATGAGAGCGTCCAAGCCCAGGCCTGTCTTCGCGGAGAGGGCCAGGCCCTCCGGATGGGCGATCTTCCAGCCCTGGATCGTTTCGGCTGGAACGAGGTCGGCCTTGTTGAGGACGAGGATCCTGGGAAGGCTTCCGGCGCCGATCTCCGCTAGGACCTTCTCCGTCGTGGCCATGTGTATTTCCACCTCGGGATCCGAAGCGTCGGCGACGTGGATGAGGATATCGGCCGAAGACGCCTCTTCCAGGGTAGCCTTGAAGGCTTCCACCAGACCATGGGGAAGGTTTCGGACAAAGCCGACCGTATCCGTGAGGAGAACGGAAATTCCATTGGCGAGTTGGAGCCTCCGCGTGGTGGGATCGAGAGTAGCGAAGAGCTTGTCCTCGGCTAGAACCTGCGCGCGAGTGAGTGCGTTCAAGAGGCTGGACTTGCCAGCGTTGGTGTAGCCCACGATAGCGGCCCTAGGCAAGGATATCCGCTCGCGCTTCTTGCGCTGGACCTCTCGCGATTTACGTACACCCTTCAGTTCTTCCTTTATTTCATGGATTCGACGCTCAATCGTCCGCCTGTCGAGCTCGAGTTTCTGCTCGCCTGAGCCCTTGGTGCCGTAGCGTCCACCTCGCTGTCTGGAAAGGGCCCCGTAGGAATGGGTGAGCCTGGGGAGGGAGTACTCGAGCCTTGCCAGCTCCACCTGGAGGCTCGCTTCCTTGGTGAGAGCCCTGGACGAGAAGATCCTTATTATGAGCTCGGACCTGTCCAGAACCTTGAGCCCGGAGAGCCGTTCCCAGTTTCTCTGCTGCACGGGAGTTATGGGGTGGTCGAAGACGATGGAATCCGCGCCTTCGGCCAAGGCTGCCGCCTTGATTTCCTCCGCCTTCCCCGTGCCCACCAAAAGGTTTGATGTCTTTTCGCGAATCTTTACAGCCATCGTGCCAGCGATCTCGAGGCCGAGGCTGGTCGCAAGTCCGCCCAGTTCACGCAGGAGGCTCGCAGCCTCGGCGGCCGACACGGACGATGTCTCTATTCCGACGAGGAAGGCCCGTTCGGCCTTGGGGAGATTGTCGACTGTCTCGCTCAATGAATACCTACTGGGGCTAGATGTCCCCTATCGTGGCCACCATGACCGCCTTTATGGTATGGAGCCTGTTCTCCGCCTGATCGAAGACAACGGAGTGCCTGGAGCGGAACACTTCGTCGGATACCTCCATCTCCATGATGCCGTGCTTGGCGGCTATCTCCTGGCCCACGGCCGTCTCCGTGTCGTGGAAAGCCGGGAGGCAATGGAGGAAGATGCAGTCCGGGTTTCCCGTCCTGCGGACGAAGTCCATGGTGACCCTGTATTTTTCCAGCTGGGCTATCCTCTCGGCGAACTTGCCTTCCTCGCCCATGGAAACCCAGACATCGGTGTAGAGGGCGTCGGCTCCCTCGAGAGCCGCGTCGGCCTGGCGTATATCGAAAAACTCTATCCGAGCTCCCGTATCCTTCGCAACCTCGCGCATCCGGGCCGTCAGTTCCTCGTTGGGCCACAGCTCGCGAGGGGCCAAAGCGACGAAATGCATACCCATCTTCGCCGAGCCTATCATAAGGGCGTTGCCCATGTTGTTGCGCGCGTCTCCGCAATACACGAGCTTGACCTTGGAGAGAGGCTTGGCCACATGTTCTTCCATGGTGAGGAGATCCGCCAGGACCTGGGTCGGATGATCCTCGTCGGTGAGCCCGTTCCAAACGGGTACGCCGGAAAAGCGGGCCAGATCCTCCACCAGCTTTTGAGAAAAACCCCGGTACTGGATGCCGTCGTACATGCGGCCAAGGACTTTTGCCGTGTCTTCCACGGATTCCTTCTTGCCCATCTGGGAGTTCGTGAGGAAGGTGGCATTCCCCCCCTCGTCCCAACAGGCAGTCTCGAAGGCGCATCGAGTGCGTGTGGATGCTTTGTCGAATATGAGTACGATGTTCTTGCGGTAGAGGGCCGTGCCCTTTATGCCAGCGCGCTTCTTGGCCTTGAGATCCCTGGAAAGATCGAGCAGATAGCGTATCTCCTGGGGACTGAACTGCTCCAGGGTCAAAAAGCTGCGTCCTCTGAGGTTGACTGGCATGGCTCCTCCTTTCGCCTATCGAATGGGGCTTCAGAAGCCCTTCGGTATACTATGAGTGTGCATCTGTATATACCATGTCATGCCGGGGGTCAAGGGCGGCCAGGGGCGCGACGATCCATAAATGACTATGGCTAAGAGAATAATGGCGAATCCAGACTCGAAGGTTCCCAATTTGACTAAGGATCGCCCCCGCGGGTATACTGGCCCCGAGCCCGGCTCATGCCGATTCTCATCGAGCCGCGGTTCTTCCCCAGGGAGGAATACGATGCCCATTGGATTGTCGGATCTGGGAAAAGCTGTCCTGGAAACGCGCTACGCCGTGCGCGGCCCCATCGTGGCCCGCGCCCAGGAACTGGAGCGATCAGGACGCAAGATCATCTATTGCAATATAGGCAATCCCCAGGCTCTCGCGCAAAAGCCCCTCACCTGGGTGCGCCAGGTCCTGGCCTTGGCAGAGTATCCCGAGCTCGCTTCAACCGCTCCGGGAGCCTTTCCCCCCGATGTCGCGAAAACCGCCGAAGCCATAATCCGGGGCACGAAACACGGGCTCGGCGCCTATTCGGAATCCAAGGGCCTCAAGTTCGTCCGCGAAGCCGTCGCTCGATTCATTTCCGAGCGAGACTCTGACGCGGCCTGCCGGGTGGACTCGGATCCAGAAAGCGTCTACCTCACGGACGGGGCCTCAAAGGGTGTCCAGGCTGCCCTGCGCCTCCTCATAGCCCGCGATGGCGACGGTATCCTCATCCCCATTCCCCAGTATCCCCTCTACTCGGCTACGATCTCCCTCTACGGAGCTGTCCAGGTCGGCTATTATCTCGACGAGGCCGCTGGATGGAGCCTCGATGAAGCCAGCCTGGAAAGGGCCTGCGCCGAGGCCGAGGGAAAGGGCGTCCGCCTCAAAGCCATCTGTGTCATCAATCCGGGAAACCCCACTGGATCCGTCTTGAGCCGCGACACGATCGCCATGGTCCTGCGCTTCGCCGCCAGGCGGAATCTCTCTGTGCTCGCCGATGAAGTCTACCAGGAGAACATCTACCGGAAGGGCGACCGCTTCGTTTCCTTCGCCCGGGTCCTGACCGAGTTGAACGATACCAGCACTCCCCTCTTCAGCTTCCATTCATGTTCCAAGGGGTATCTCGGGGAGTGCGGGCAGAGGGGCGGCTACATGGAAGCGCGCAACCTTCCGCCCGATGTCATGGCCGAGCTCACGAAGCTCCAGTCTGTATCGCTCTGCTCCAATCTGGTCGGCCAGATCCTCGTCTACCTCATGGTCAACCCGCCCAAGCCGGGGGAAGCCTCGTACGAACTCTATTGGAAAGAGCGCAACGGCATACTCGAAGAATTGGCGAGAAGGGCCCGTTTCCTGGCTGAAGGGCTGAACGCGGTGCCCGGCTACTCGTGCCAGCCCATCACGGGAGCCATGTACGCCTTTCCCACCGTGACGCTTCCTCCTGGCAGGACTGACGAGGAATATTGCATGGCCCTCCTGGAGTCCACGGGGATCTGCGTCGTGCCGGGCACTGGTTTTGGACAGGAGCCTGGTAGCGCCCATTTCCGCACGACCATACTCCCGCCAAGCGATCAGCTGGAGGAAGTAGTGGAGAAGATCGGAAATTTCCACGCGAGCTGGAAATAACGGATCGTCCTTGTGGGCTGGCCTGGCGGCAGCTCAGTCGGATCGACAGGTTTCTAGGCATGGAGGAGGAGATCATGGAATGGAGAGCTAGCCACATTCTCGTCAAGGACAGGGCCCTCGCGCAGGAACTTTTGCGACGCATCAAGACCGGAGGCAATTTCGAAAGCCTCGCCCGAGAGCATTCCACCTGCCCTTCTCGATCGTCGGGTGGGGATTTGGGCTGGTTCGGCCCTGGCAAGATGGTTCCTGCCTTCGAATCTGCCTGCAAGAGCCTCGGCGTGGGATCTGTGTCGGACATCGTCCAGACCCAGTTCGGATATCACATTGTGAAGCTTACCGGGCGCAGGTGATGCCTGCCGACGGCATCCTGCGAGATGAAATGCGGCGAACGCAAATCGAAACAGTCTTGAACCTCGTCGGCGACGGAGCCTATACCACCGACCTCGAACGAAGGATACAGTTCTGGAACCCGGCAGCCGAGAAGATAACCGGCTATTCGAGCGCCGAAGTGCTCGGAAAGAAGTGCTCAGACAACATCCTCCGCCACGTCACGGCCGAAGGCGAGGAACTCTGTCTCAAGGGCTGTCCTCTTCAAGCCACCATCGAGGACGGTCTTTCGCGCGAGATCGAAGTCTACCTCCATCACAAGGATGGCTATCGAGTGCCGGTATTCGTGCGCTCGGCCGCCCTCCATTCCGGCGATGGGCCGCTCGGCTCGGCGCTGGAGATATTCTCCGACCGCTCAGACACATCGAGCCTCATGTCCGAACTCGAGACTCTGAGGAGGGAAAGCCTCAGGGATCCCCTCACCGGCTTGGGCAACAGGCGCTATCTCGAGATCATGGCCGAAACCCGTTTCGCGGCCTACAAGGCAGAAGCAGTGGGCTTCGGCCTCCTCCTCCTCGATATCGACCGCTTCAAGCGCATCAACGATGAGCATGGACACCTGGCGGGAGACAGGGTGCTTTCCATGGTAGGCAAGACTATTCTCGGAGCCATCCGCCCCGTGGATTCTGCCGTGCGATACGGGGGCGAGGAATTCGTGATCCTGGTGCCCAACTGCGACAGGAAGATCCTCGAAGACATAGCCGAGAGGATACGGAGCCTCGTGGCCGCTTCCTGGCTGGATCTCGAATCCGGGTCGAGCCTGAGCGTCACCGTGTCTATAGGTGGTGCGACTGTGCGGCCGCAGGACGGGCTCGAGAGCCTCCTAGAGCGCGCCGACGGACGCATGTACGTCTGCAAGGAAACCGGGCGGAACAGGACCCTCGTAGGGGACTGATGGAGGATCATCCAGGCCTTGGCGCGGCAGCGCACAGAGGCGAGGCTGAGCGGTACGGCGTCCCGCTCAGCCTCAGAGCTTCCTGAGCTGGGACAGGAAGGCCGCGAAATCCTTGGCGGGCTCGGCC
>DATCUA010000016.1:0-3955 GCA_036567645.1 Rectinemataceae bacterium
CGGCGCTCGAAGCCGCCCCCGCGTCTATGCCTGAGAGCCTTTATTTGGCGAAGTCGAAATCCGTCTTCTTCACGAACTTGCCGTTCTCGACCTTGACGATGAGGTACTTGCGGAAGATGTCGCCGGCCGGGTTGAAGACGATGGGGCCGGTGAATCCCACGAAGCTCTTGTTGGAGTCGAGGTTCTTGCGGATGGAATCCCTGGTCACCTTGTCGCCCGAGTTCTTGATGGCAGCCGCCAGAAGGTAGACGACATCATAGGCGCAGGCCGGGTGGACGGTGGGAGGGAATCCCGCCAGCTTCTGGAAGGTGTTGTACCAGTCCATGTCCTTCTTGGAATTGGGGTCGAAGAAGAAGGGCGTGGTGACGAGGAGGCCTTCGGCGTTGGCCCCGCAGAGGTTGATGATCTGCTGGGAGGTGCCGGGGCCCAAGGTGGTGATCTTCACGTCCTTCCAGCCGGCCTGGGCGATCTGGTTGATGATGGTCGGAACCGCTCCCTGGTCCAGGATGACGATGTGGTCGGGCTTGCCCCTGCGCAGTTTGGCTATGGAAGCGGAGAAGTCCTTTTCGTCGGCCAGGTAGTTGACGTCGGACACGATGTTGAGTCCGTCCTTCACGGCCTGCGCGACGAGGTTGTCATGCGCGCTTTTGCCCCAGTCGGAGTTGATCCAGATCACTCCCACGTCCTTGGCGCCGGCGAACTTCTTGAGGAGGTAGGTGGCGAAGAAGGGTGCCTCCCCGTCCTGGCGGCCCATCACGGAGTACGCCCATTGGCTCATGGAAGCGTAGTTGGGGTTGGATGCCGTGGGGGAGATGAGGACCACTCCCGCCTCGTCGACTATCGGGGCGGCGGCCATGCTGGAAGAGGAAGTGAAGTCTCCGATGATGGCCATGATGGAAGGATCGTCGGCAAACTGGCGCGCTATGTCCGCGCTTTCCTTGGGATCTCCCTTGGAATCCTTCACCACCAGCTCGATGCGGATTTCGCCCTTGGCGTTGATCTCGTCGGCGGCCATCTGGGTGGCGATCTTGAAGCCCTTGCCGTATTCGGCGTTGGTGCCCGTGATGGGGGCCATGACGCCGAACTTGTAGGTCTTCACGGGGCCGGCGGCGAACGCCGAGCCCGCCGCCAGCATAGCCATGCAGGCGGCCAGAATCACGAACAGTCTCGATCTGCTCATCTTCGTCTCCTTTCGATATCGACTTACTTCCCCGGACTGTGGAAGTGAAGCTTGCAGGTCTTACAGCCCTTGGCGATCGTATCCGTGAGCGTGAACTCCAGGCCCATGCTCTCGGCTATGCCCCTGTCCCCGTCCATGGCTATGTCGCAGAAGAGGGCTATCCTCTCGTCGTCCAGCCCGAGCTTCTTCCATGCCGAAATGAGGGGGCAGTAGTGGAACTCGGCGTAGATGTTGTCCTTGTCCACGCCGAAAACGTCCATCTCGAAGTTCTTGATCCCGTCCGCGGTGAGGAACACGGACTTGAACTCCGAGGCGTCCTTCGGGTTGGCGCACTTTTCCTTGAACCTGAGGCCGTGGATATTGCCGCATTTTCGAACGGCGGCCCGGGTGATCTTTTCCGCGTCCGCACCGGCCTTTTCCATCTCCGCGTAGGTGAGGGCCATCCAGGTGGCCCTGTGCTCGATGCAGGCCCGCGCGAGGTTGATCTTGTCCTCGTCTATCCTCGCCTCGTTGACTATCTTCGACATCGTCCTCTCCCGTTCCCGGTTCTGTATCAAGCCGGCGACGCCGGCTTCGTTCCGCTCTATCGCTTGACGATGAGGTCCTTGATGATCCTCAGGTCCTGGCGCATGAGGTTTACGGCCCCCTCCTCGTCCCCGGCAAGGATGGCCTCGAGGATGGCCCTGTGATAATGGATGCCCGAGGGCTTTTTCTTTCCCTCCAAGATGAGCTGGATGCTCGCCCGCCGCAAAAGGTCTATCATGGACACGATCGTGCGCTTGAGCATTATGTTTCCGCTCACCTCGGCTATGGTCTGGTGCACCATGTCGCCTTTCACGATCCAGGAGTGGATGTCCTCCTCATCCTCCTGGATCTCCTTTTCCCGAAGAAGGAGGGCCGAAAGGAGGGCGCGGGCCGACTCGTCCTTGTTCCTGCAGGCAAGGCGAACGCTCTCCGTCTCCAGGATCATGCGCAGGTCCACGGCGTCGAAGATCTCGCGTATGCTTATGGGAACCACGGAGTATCCGAGCCGCGGGATGTTGACGAGTATGTGCTCGGAGCAGAGCATCTGCAGGGCTTCGCGCACGGGAGCGCGGCTCATGCCGAAGGCCTCGGCCAGTTTCTGCTCGTTGAGATAGGCCCCTCCGCCTAGTCCCCCGCCCGATTCCCCGCCCGATCCCCCGCCGAGAACTATTTCCAGGATCCGCCGGTAGGCTTCCTCTTTACGGGTGGGCTGGCTTCCGGCCGAGCCGCCGGGAGCCGTCATGTCGAAGATGCTGGTTGTCCGCACGGGCGCTTCCTGTCCGCTTTTCGGCAGTACCGGTATAGCCGGTCTCAGCGTCCCTCGGCCGCGTCCAGGCTGGCCTTCTTGAGGGCGAGCATGTTCTCGGCCGGAGTTCCCGGCAGGAAGGTGCAGCCGCAGGCGAGAATGAAATTCCTGCCGCCGGAGACGGCTATGGCGTCCCTGGCCTGGGCGTAGACGGCATCCGCGGCGCAGGTCTGGGCCATCACGTGGTCGATACCGCCCACGAGTACCTTGTCCGTCCGGCTACGCGCCGTGAGGATGTCGGGCCCGCCCTGCCTGTCCTCCCAGGAGAGGGCCTTGCAGTCGTAGCCCGTAAAGATGCCGAAATGCGCGCCCTCCTCGCCGTGGGCGTGGACGAAGGTGAACTCCGAGCCCTTCATCGCCGCCAGCACCTGGCGGTCGAAGGGAGCCTCCAGTCTTTCGTACTCGGCCTCGGACAACCAGGAGTCCTCCGCCCCGAAAGCCCCGAGGAAGAATCCGTCCACCCCGGCCTCGTCGCGAGCGGCCTTCACGAGGGCGCAGGTGCTGGCGGTTATGGCCTCCAGCCCCTTGGCCACCTCGGCTCCGTGCTCGCGGCAATCCTGGGAAAGCCTCGACCAGGCAAGGCGCACGGCTATGTGGAAGGGAGAGAATATCGTGGCTATCACGGGAGTGTCGGGATCCACGGACGCGCGCACGCGCTTGAGGGACTCGAGGTAGCGGCCGAAGGCGGCCTTGTGCGGATCCAGTGGCTCCAGCATGCCCCAAACGCTCGGATCCACCGCGAACTGGAAGTTCACCGGAGTGTCGTAGAGCTCGTCGTACATCACCTTGACGTAGTCGGGATCGAATCTCTTGTGGAAGGCGAGGGTGTACTCGACAAAAGGCTCCACGCCCCTATCGTGGACGGTGGAATGCTGGTAGATGGACACGGGCACCCGGTCGGTCTTTTCGCCCCTGAAGGTCTTGCTCAGCCGCTCGCGCTTGGTCATGGAGGCCCTCCGTCTGATATGATCAATGGTATGATCAGGATTCCGGATTTGTCAACCTGATTTTCGCGCAAAGCGCTTATTCTCGTTATTCTCTTTCCTGGAATGAGTTTAACGAAGCGAACACCGCCGGATCGCCACCCCTGGGCGCTCTGCCCGGGGCTACAACGAGAACACTTCGGAACTTCGGCCCTTATCTGCCTGAGCCTTCTACTTCATCAAGAGATTGGGCAGCACCTGGGTGAACCAGGGCACGTAGGTGACGAGGAAGAGCACCACGAGCATGGCCGGCCAGAGCGGCAGAAGGGCGCGGGCTACTCCTTCTATCTTCGTCTTGCCCACCATGCAGCCGACGAAGAGGCTCGCGCCCACCGGCGGCGTGGTGAGGCCGATGCCCAAATTGAGCATGAGGAGGATGCCGAAGGTGATCTCGTTCATGCCCGCCGCCTTCACCACGGGCAGAAGGACGGGCGTGACGATGACGATGAGGGGAGCCACGTC
>DATCUA010000017.1:0-13702 GCA_036567645.1 Rectinemataceae bacterium
AGGCCGGAGCCCCGGAGAACAGGAGAGCAGGAGGAAGCTTCCCCGATCTGGCTTCCTCTTTCAAGGTTCTGACAACGGCTTCCTGGCCTATCAGATTCTCGAACATGATCCTAATTCTTCTTCTTCAGAAGCCCTTCCAACCCCGGCGAAACCTTGGTCTTGTTCAAGCCTTCGCCGATTGTGCGCTCCACTACGGGACTGACGATAGGCAGGATGGTATCGGCGAAAACCGACTCGTCGAGGAGCTTGGAGAGATCGAAGAATGGTTGCATCTCCATGATCACCAGGGCGAGGCTCACGACGAGAAGACCCTCCGCGATTCCAAGGACAAGGCCAAGGATCTTGTCGAAAATATCCAGGTTTGCAGCTTCGAGGCCTTCGCGAATGAGGCGCTCAACGAGCTTCATCACCAGGAAGCCGGCTAGGGAGCAGATGGCGAAGGCTATAATGTACTGGATCGTCGGATTGAGGTTGCCCGTCCCCAGCTTCTTTGCGCCTACCTCCATGAGCCGGTTCGAGAAGAGCAGTCCGGCAAGGAGGCCTACGCCGTAGGATGCGACGGAGAGAATCTCCTGGACAAAGCCGCGGACGAAGCAGCGGACTGCGAGAAGCATGACTACCGCAGCGAATACCCAGTCCATGATGCTCACGCTTTTCCTCCTTCAGGCCGAAGCCAATCTCGAGAGGATCATGTCGGCTACAGCGCCCGCAGATCCCATTTCCGAACCGATGTCGCTAGCCTTGGCCGAGGCCTTGGCGCGAGCGAGGGCCAGGCAGGCCGCCTTGGCCTTTGCCCTTTCGTAAGGATTTTCGAGCAGGCGGTTCAGAGCTGCGAGGACCTTCTCGGGCTGAGCTTCATCGCCTTCGAGGCTTATCGCGGCTCCCACTTCCTGAGCGGCTCGCGCATTTTCTACTTGGTCTCCTCTCGTGCCGGAGCCCATGAGGGGGATGAGAACCATGGGCAAACCCATTATGGAGCACTCCCACACCGTCCCCGCGCCTGCCCTCCCGAGGGCTATGTCGCCAGCAGCGAGGACATCCCGCATCTCCTTGCCCAAATAGGGGAGGGCCATATAGGCCCCGGGCCGCGAGCGATGGAGTTCCGGATCGAAGAGGGACGATCCCGTCTGGTGGAAGACGAAGGCCCTGCCCTCGAGTGCGGGGAGTATTGCGGCCACGATATCGTTCAACTGCTTCGAGCCTTGGCTTCCCCCCAGGACTACGACCAGGGGCATGCTCTCGGGTACTGAAAGGAAGGCTCGTCCCGCCTCCGCCCTGCCCAAGAAGAGTTCGGGGCGTACGGGATTGCCAACAGTCACGCATTTTTGGGCGAGCCGCTTCGGGAGCAGGCTCGCCGTCTTGTCCCAGGATACGAGGACGGCTTCGGCTTTGCTCGCATTGAGTCTCGTAGCCAAACCGGGGCTGAAATCCGATTCATGGGTGAAATAGGGTATGCCGAGGGAGGCCGCTGCCCTGCATGGAGGTACGCTCACGTAGCCGCCTTTGGAGAAGAGGAAGGCCGGGCGAATTTCCTTCAGTATCCTCAGCGCGGCTGAATATCCCGCGATCACACGGAAGGCATCGGCTATGTTCTCGAGGGAAAGGGATCTTCGGAGCTTCCCCGAGGGAATTGGGCGGTATTCTATTCCCTCGCCCTCGACGATCTTCCTGTCCATCTCCTTCTCGGAGCCGATCCAGACGAATGAACCGGAAAAGCCCCTGGCTTTGAGCGCCTGGATTACGGCAAGCCCCGGGTAGATATGGCCGCCCGTGCCCCCTCCCGTGAACGCGATGACGGTACGGCTCACGAGAGGAATCCCACCATCCGCACCAGGGCTTCCAGGGTTTCGTCCTCGCCCGTTTCGCCTTCCATGATCGAGAGGGCCTTGCCCGCGAGAACCTTGCCCAACTGCACCCCTTCCTGGTCGAAAGAGTTGATGTTCCAGGCGAAACCCTGGAACATCACCTTGTTCTCGTAATGAGAGAAGAGGGCGCCAAGTTCCCTCGGCCCGAGCCTGTCGCCGAAGAGGAGGGTGGAAGGCCGGGCTCCAGCGAAGCGCTTGGCGGGGAAAGGCGAATCCTTGCCCCGCGAGAACGCGAGGATCTGAGCGAGGAGATTGGCTACTAGTTTCTGCCGAGAATCAGTGCCCATCGAGAGGGAGTCCTCTGAGAGCTGATTTTTCCTGAAACCTATGAACTGGAGAGGGATAGTGTCTGTTCCCTGGTGCAGAAGCTGGTAGAAAGAATGTTGACCGTTCGTGCCGGGCTCCCCGAATACGAGAGGGCCCGTGGAATACCCGATGGAGCCCCCCGATCGGTTCACCGACTTACCGTTGGATTCCATGTCAAGCTGTTGGAGATGCGCGGGAAATCTCGAAAGACCTTCAGAGTAAGGCAGGATGGCCGTGGCGCCCATGCCCAGGATATTGCGCTCGTACAGGCCTATCATGGCGTCCATGAGGGCGGCGTTCTTTTCTATCCTCGGCTCCAGGGCCGCTTCGTCGAAGCTATGCGCTCCTTCGAGAAAGGCCTCGAAGCTCTCCGGTCCGAAAGCAAGGGAAAGCACGACCCCGCCGACAGCGCTCGATGTCGAATACCTGCCGCCGATGAAGTCGTCGATGAAGAAGCTCTCCCGGTACCCTGGATTTCCCGCAAGGGGGCTCGTCCTGCTTGTGACTGCGACGATGTGGCCGGCGGGATCGAGCCCTGCGGCTTCGAGCCGGTTTCTTACAAGGGTTTCGTTTGCGAGAGTCTCCTGGGTAGTGCCGCTCTTGGATACCAGGACGAACAAGGCCGAAGCTAGATTGAGGCTGGAAAGGCAGTGATCCGCATCGTCGGGATCCACGTTGGCTATGAATTTCGCTCGCATGCGGCTCTTCCCCTCGGCTAAGGCCCAGCGCTCCAAGGCCAGATAGGCTGCCCTGGGGCCGAGATCCGAGCCACCTATTCCTATCTGAATCACGGTATCGAAAGCCTGCCCGGTCGATCCTCTGATCTTCCCCGAGTGTACGGCGGATGCGAAGGCCGCGGCCTTGCGGCGTTCTCCTTCGTAGAACTCCCGTAGATCCTCTTCCTTATACAGGACAGGCGCAGCGAGCCTTCCACGCGCCAAATGATGGAGAACCATGCGGTTTTCACCGGTATTCATGATCTCGCCCGAGGCGAGGGCCTTGAACTTTTCGATGAGCTGTTGTTCCCTGGCCAGGTCTGCCAGGCAGGAAAGGATGTCCTCGTCCACCGGAGAGGCTGCGTAGTTGAAGATAAAACCCTCGGGCAGAGCCATTGCGTATTGGGCTATACGCATTGGCGAGAGGCTTTTCCTTCTATCATAGATCGGCAATGCTTTCAGCCTGGCAAAGCTATCGGTTTCATCCAAGTTCCTATAATCTAGCATCGTATATTCTCCCCTTGCGGCACTAGCCGATCCAGCGGCTCGCGCCTGAGCAGTAGGGCCGCCAAGCTGTACTGCCGCCCCATATGTTTCGTTACGCTACATAATAGAGGAGAAAAATCTACACATCAAGGCTCGGGAGAGCGAAGTCAGAGGTGCGGATAGAGCCTGCCCTTGCGAAAGCCCCGCTCGGCCTGTATGACCAACTTCTTGGCCAAGGCCCCCGTGAGGAGGGCGCGCAAATCCTTGGGTTCCCAGGAGCTCAAAGCTCCCGAGCCCGCGCAACAAGGCGGCTCGCCTTTCTCGTCTCCTAAAAGGAGCCGAATGCAGTCCGCTTTGCTAAAGCGTCCCGGATGAGCCTTGAGGAAGGCGAATAGCTCGACGAGACCTTCAGCCTCATCTTCGCTTCGGGCTTCTCCTTCGCATACATCGCAACCCGAACACGGTGATTCCAGGCTCGAGCCCATCATAGCTAGGAGACTCTCCCTCCTGCATCCCCGTCCCCTCGGGTAAGCGCGAAACGATTCGGACCTCGCCTTCCTGCTCAGGTCAGGACCAGTCGGGCTTTTATCCCTATTCTTTGACTCTATTTCCGTGTCTTCTCCCTCCCTAAGCACATCATGGATGAGGATAGCCCTGCAGGCTTCGCCATCCCGACCTCCCCTGCCAGCTTCCTGTATATAGGCCTCCGCGGAGGATGGGGAGGAAAAGTGGATGACGGTCCGTATATCTTTTTTATCTACCCCCATCCCATAAGCGCAGGTAGCGGCGAGCACTCCATCCTTGGATCCAAGGAACCAGGCTTCGGTATCCTCCTTTTCCTGCCGGGAGAGTCCCGCATGGTAGAACCTTGTTTCCAGTCCGGTTCGCTCCGATGCCATTTCACAGATTCTGCGCACTCCAGCTCTCGATTGGCCGAAAACGATCGCCGGCTTGGGGAGTTCGCCAAGGAGACGGCAAAGGCTGTGCGAAGCCGAGCCTGTCTGGCACACGGAATATTTCAGGTTGGGCTTGTCCATGTCGGCTGTCACAAGAGAGTAGTTCTCCTTCCCGAAGAGCCGCTCTACTATAGCGCTTGCCACGACCGGACTGGCGGTAGCAGTGAATGCGCTCAGAACCTTGGGCTTGAGCCTGGTCAGGCATGATCCGAGTTCGAGATACGAGGGCCTGAAGGTCTCGCCCCACTCCGAGACGCAGTGGGCTTCGTCCACGGCAGCATGGAAGATGCCCAGTCTCTCGAGAAAAGCCGCTAGCTTCGGTTGGATCAGGCTCTCGGGATTGGTGATGAGTATCTTGTATCGTCCCTCCTCGAGGTTCTTCATGCAAGAAAGGCGCTCGGTTTCGTCCATTCCTCCGCGGATGAGGCAAGAGGCTATGCCGCGCTTTTCCAAGCTCCTCTTCTGGTCGTTCATCAGGGCGAGCAAGGGATATACCACCAGGGTCAAGCCCGGAAGGAGGAGAGCAGGCAGCTGGAAGCAAAGGCTCTTGCCAAACCCAGTAGGAAAAAGCACGAGCTGGCGGAATGGCTCATCCCTGTGTACTGAATCCAGGATGTTGGCCATAGCCATGCGCTGGAGAGGATAGAGGTAGGAAACGCCGAATCTTTCAGCCGCTATCCTGGAGACGGGATCTTCCAAGCTGGCCGCGCATTCGCTCCCTATCTCGCGATATTCGGGCTGTTCCGCTTCATCGATCTGTCGCATGACAGTATGACGCACCTGCGATGTCTCGCCGCTTCAGGATTCCCGATGGGTCACAGGTTGATCCGTGCAGTCTACCCTCGCCCCGAAGTCTCCGGCCCGTATCGTGTAGCCACGCCTCGTTTGGGGCAGACTCGCTCCAAAGGGCAAAAGCCGCCTGCGGCGCAAGCGGGATTCCTAGCCGTGCATACTGTCTTGCCATGGCGATTCAGGGCATGCGAAAAAGCGGTGAGATTCTCGCTTCGGACTCGATCGCGTATGAGTCGCTCGACGAGAAGGGGATCTTTCCTGTCTGCCCATCCGAGCCGCAGCGCCAGCCTCAAGACATGGGTATCGACGATCACCCCCGGCTCGCCCGTACAGGCGGAAAGCACGAGGTTCGCCGTCTTCCTGCCCACGCCTGGTAGCTCGAGGAGGGCTTCCATGGTGCCGGGAACCTGTGAACCGTGCTGTTCGGCCAGGATCGCCGATAGTCCTTTCAGGTGCCTGGCTTTTGTCCTGAAAAAACCTACCGAATGGATGAGCATTTCGAGCTCCTCGATGGGCGCAGCGGCCATCGAGACAGGATCCGGGAAACGCTTGAAGAGCGCAGGTGTAGCCGCATTCACCTGCTCGTCCGTCGTCTGCGCGCTCAGAACCACTGAACAGAGGAGCTCAAAACAATTGGAATACCAGAGTTGCGGTTGAGGATCGGGCCATAGCGGCAAGAGTATAGAGAGCACCTTTCCCATAGGTGCCGCATCGTTGATCGAGGGAGCTATGTTCGAACCCCCTTTGCCCAGAGCGCCTTTCCAGAGCAACCCCTCATCTCGAGCACCCTGCGCTCCCAGGCTTTCGTCTAAACTTGACCTCATGGCCAGGGACATTATACGATTGGCAGCGAAACTAGGAAAGGATCGCCACCCAATGGAAAAGGTCCCCCAGGGCATTATCGACTACATCGAGCGCCATGACTGCTTCTACATCCTCGGCCATCGGGAGCCGGATGGGGATTGCGTAGGATCCCAACTCGCCCTCGCTTCATTCCTCAAGCGGCTTGGCAAGCGAGTCCATGTGCTCTCATCGGGTCCTTTTACGCGCTCGGAAATCTTGCCCTACGAGCATAAGTTCAAGAACCAGGCCCCGCCACTCCCCGACTACGAGCGCGCAGCTGCCATAGTCCTGGATTGTTCATCCCTATCCCGGCTCGGCCAGGTGGGGGAGACGATGCCCCAGATGCCCGTGGCCTTCATCGACCACCATGCTTCCATTGAGGAAGCCTCGGAATGGGATTATCTGGACAAGAGCGCCCCAGCAGTCACCGCCATGATCTGGCTCCTAATGGAGGCTATGGCAAGCAATCCCACGAAGGAAGAAGCCGACCTCCTCTTTTTCGGCCTGGCAACGGACACTGGATTCTTCCGGCATCTCGATGAAAAATCTGCTCCCGTTCTCTCTATAGCCGCTTCGATGGTTCAATCAGGAGCCTCGCCCAAGCGCATCTACCAGGATATCCACGGGGGGAAGACCCTGTTCTCAAGGAAACTCCTCGGCGAGATACTCATGCGCATCGAGCCCTACTACGGGGGTCGTCTCTTGGTCTCCTACATCACTCTCGACGACCAGCAGCGCTACGGCATGGCCTCCCGAGACTCCGATCTCCTTTATCAGCTGATCATGGGCATTGCCGGATGCGAAGCCTGCTTTGTCGTAAAACAAGAAGCCGAAAACCAATGCACCGTTGGTTTCCGCTCCAGAGAGAGGATCGACGTCTCCGCCATAGCCTCGAAGTACGGCGGGGGAGGGCATCGACTGGCATCGGGGCTATCGATGCAGGGATCCGTCGATAAGGTAATGGCCATTCTCATCCAGGCATTCTCCGACCAATTCCCAGAAGAAGACTGATATCCTTTTAGAAAGAGTGTGATCCGGTGCCTTCGAATAGAAGGGATAATCATTCGAAAAGAATAGTCTATTATCTCGATCTCCCACAAACCTTGTCTCAGTCTGGTCTCGTCATCGAGCGCCGCGCGCATAAATACCACCTTGGTTCTTCCCTAAAATAATGCCAGTCAACGAATAAACCACTTTGAAGATTCTTTGCGTAAAAACGGTTTTTGGCATTTAAAATGCTTGAGCATGTTCGGAGGAAGAACATGGAGAGTTGCGCCGCCCTCGATGCCTTGGGGAGTCGGGATTTATGCTTGGAGCCGTTCATTGTCGATTTGGATGCCTATGAATCACTTGCTTTCCACAGGCTAGTTTTCAAGGTGTTCAAGCGCCCTCGAGACTATGGATTCGAGTCTCAAGACGAAGCGGCCGAAGCATTCCTACGCTACACGTCGAGGATAGGGACCATCCTGAAGAAGAGTAAAACCATGCTCGGAAAATCCGACGCCTATGTCGACACATGCATCAGGTATCTTGCTAAATCCCTCAAGCGGAGCGCGAGAAAAAAGGAACTCCTCGAGAAGTCTCTGGAAGTATTCGCCACGCCTCAAACCTTCATCCAGACCTGCGCCGAAGTCGAACCGCCGATGGACAAAGAGGAAAATGTTGCTCCAGCTCCTGGTTTCATCCAAGGATTGAGCGCCTCAGAGAGGCGCCAACTCTACCTCGCTGTCAAGTGCGCCTGGGAAATCGATGACTCCCTAGTAACGGCGATAGGAGAGAAGCTCGGCCTTTCCCCTTCCTGGCTCCGGGAATTGTTCCATAGGGCCCGAAGCCGAGTCGAAGCGCAGATGAGGGCACTGGAGTGCTATAAACAGAGGAAAAATTCGCTATGGGTCAAGATATGTCTCCTCGATTCCCGCTTAACGGATCCTACCCTCTCCCAAGAAGAGCATCGGCTTCTCGAGGAGAGGAGGCAGAGGTATAGACGACTCTACTTTTCCATCCAGGAGCGGATCAACAAGCGAAAACTCCTCGTCTCGAATAGGGATATCGCCTCGATGCTCGGCGTGCCCAAGGGATCGGTGGATTCTGGACTATACTACCTGAAGCGGCAGAACGGAAGGAAAACCATACAAGCTTCTTGATACCGAGGTCATACATGGGTATCCTCCTGGAATGGAAATACTTGTCGCGAGCTTCAACGAGAAAAAAGTGGAAGAGCTCAAGCCCCTCTTTCCCCAGCACAGGCTCTATTCTCCAGCCGAACTCGGCATCAGCGAGTTCTATATCGACGAAAATGGAAGCGACTACATCCAAAACGCCCTCATCAAGGCCAGGGCCCATTTCGCCCGCACACCCATGCCCATATTGGCCGACGACTCCGGGCTCTGTGTCCGCGCTCTCGACGGGGCTCCCGGCATCAATTCGGCAAGATTCGGCTCAACGCTTCAAGGCGACAGGCTCACTTCCGCCGAGCGAAACGCCCTCCTCCTAAAGACTATGCGAGGCATCGAAGACAGGGCTTGCGCCTTTGTCTGCTCCCTCGTTCTTCTCTTTGAAGTGGACAGGTTCATCAGCGTCCAGGAAACCTGCCCCGGCTATCTCGCACTCGAGCCTTCTGGTGTCGGAGGTTTCGGCTACGATCCCATAGTCTTTTTGCCTGAGTTGGGGAGGACAGTAGCAGAGCTTTCGAGTGAGGAAAAGGCTGCTGTCTCTCATCGAGGAAAGGCGAGCACTACGTTAAACCGCATTTTGGATTCCTTACGTAGCGTCACGAAGCTTGTGTAACCGGGGAAGAAAAAGAAAGCAGCAGGAGCATCTTCTTGCCTATGCTGTCGCGCGAGGATCAGAGCGTGCATCCGAGTCCTTCCCATACACACGCTTCGTGTCAATAGAAAAAACCGCCCAGAGCGGGCGGTTCTCTACCACATAGGCGAGCGCCTTATTTCGCTTCCGACGGCTTGATGCCGTACTTGCGGTTGAAGCGTTCGATGCGCCCGGCTGTGTCTACGAGCTTCTGTTTTCCGGTAAAGAAGGGGTGGCAGGCGGAGCAGATTTCCACCTGGATGTTCTTTACCGTCGAACGGGTCTCGATGACATTGCCGCAGGCGCAGGTGATGGTGGTATGTTCGTACTTGGGATGGATTCCCTCTTTCATGATATTCCTCCACGTTCCTGCCTGGTACAACGCCTGATAACCGGCCTTGCGACGGTGAAATCTATCTACCGAAGCAGTATACCGAAAGGATGAAGCTTCGTCTATCAGTCAGAGCCCGCGTAGGCGGGATTGCTCATCGACCGTAGAAAGGCTTCATTATTACGCGTCTTCATCATGCGATCGATGAGGAGCTCGATGATGTCCGAGTCGTCCATGGGGTTGATCACCTTGCGTAGAACCCATATTTTCTGGAGCTCTTCCTCGGTAAGAAGGATCTCCTCCTTGCGAGTGCCTGAGCGCTTTATATTGATGGCAGGGAAGAGGCGTTTGTCCGAGAGCCTGCGGTCCAGGTTGATCTCCATGTTGCCCGTGCCCTTGAACTCCTCGAAAATCACCTCGTCCATCCTCGACCCGGTATCGATGAGAGCAGTGGCGATGATGGTGAGGCTTCCGCCCTGCTCGATGTTGCGCGCGGCGCCGAAGAATCGCTTGGGCTTGTGAAGGGCGTTGGAATCCACGCCACCCGAGAGGATCTTGCCTGAAGTAGGAACCGTCTGGTTGTAGGCGCGGGCGAGTCTCGTGATCGAATCGAGAAGAATGACAACGTCTCGCCCATGTTCCACGAGCCGCTTAGCCTTCTCCAGCACCATTTCGGCAACCTGCACATGCCGGGTAGCCTGCTCGTCGAATGTGGAAGAAATGACTTCCGCCTGAACCGAGCGCTCCATGTCCGTCACTTCCTCGGGGCGTTCGTCTATGAGGAGGACGATGAGGTAGACCTCGGGATGGTTTTTCGTGATCGCGTTGGCTATCTTCTGGAGGAGGATGGTCTTGCCCGTCTTGGGCGGGGAGACGATCAAGGATCTCTGGCCTTTTCCGATTGGGCAGAAGAGGTTGATGATGCGGGTGGAGATCTCCTCCGTGCTCGTTTCGAGGTTGAGCTTGTGGTTGGGATAGAGGGGAGTGAGGTTCTCGAAAGGTATGCGGTTCTGGGCGACGGCGGGTTCGTCGAAGTTGACGAGCTCTATGCGCAGCATGGCGAAGAACCTCTCGCCTTCCTTGGGGCTTCGTATCTGCCCGTACACCGTATCGCCGGTCTTGAGATTGAACAGGCGAATCTGGGAGGGAGAAATATAGATGTCGTCGGTTCCTGAAAGGTAGGAATTCTGGGGTGAACGGAGGAATCCATATCCGTCGGGGAGGATTTCGAGCGAGCCGTAAGCGTAGATTATGCCCCCACGGTCGGTATGGGACTTCAGTATGTAGAAGATGAGCTCTTGCTTGCGCAGGGCGATCAATTCCTCGTGGCCGATTCCATACTTGGCTCCGAGGTCGCGCAGTTCCTTGATGCCCATGCTGGAAAGATCGTTTATCTGAAGCCTGGCGCGGGAGTCCCCATGTTCGCTTTTACCATTCTCATAAGGCTTTTCATTGACTAGGCGCTCGTAGTTCTCCTGCCGGCGTATCGCCCCCGTCCTTGTTTCTCGCTCGATGGCGTTGGCGCTGGCTACGTCGAGCGTTGCCCGCACATGGCCGTTCTCCGCTTCGGTCGACACAACCGTAGCCTCTTGGCGCTCTACGTCCTGTCTCATCGTGTCCTGGCGAGCGGCATCCTGAAGCGTAACGTCCTGGCGATGCCTTTCGGGACGAGAATGCTCCGGCTCTCCATCCTGGGCCACTGGTTCGGGTCCCTCAATTCGGGATGGCTTCTTCCTAAGGCGTATCCTCTTTGCAATCTTCGCTTGCTGCTGCTCTCTGTTCGCATCCTCGCGAGCGGGGGGCTCCGCTGAAATAGGAGTGAGGTCGATGGCCTGCTCCCCTTCCTGCAAGGATGTACGGCTTTCTTCCATTTTCACCTTCTTTATTTCCCGGTGGCGTTCGCGCGCGAAACCGCGTAGAAGCGATTCCTGCCCGCGCTCATTGCGCCTTGCTATGTCGATTGATTCGGATTTACTGGTTGGATTGCCCTGCCCTCGCCGGAGCGCCCCGGATGCGCTCTCGTATACCAGACGACGCTTGTGCGCCGTACGGAATAACTATAGTGCCCGCATTATTCTCTGTCAATCGGCGATGAATAATTCTGATTCATCCCGCTATTCGTGGACGTCCGGGCCAGAGCGGAGTTCTCCTTCGAACCCGGCTTCTGGCTCGATGGAAATCTGGGGCGCCGCGATGCTCGCGGAGACGGAAGCCCCGCTCACTACCTCGACTATGCTCCGGGCGCGGATGGAGCCCGAAAACCTGCCCTTCACGAGGACGCTCTCGGCTTCGATCAGGCAGGCCTGGATGTTGGCAGTCCTGTCCACTCCTACGTGGGCTTTGGTCTGGATCGAACCGGAGAAGAATCCCTTGACGAGGAGGCTCGAGGCGGTCTTGAGCTCTCCCTCCATTCGCGTGGATTCCCCCAGTTCGGTCGAGTAGAGGAGGGGATGCTTGAACCTGATGCGAGCCATTTCATCTCCCTATTGGAAACGTTCGCCAATGAAAAGGCGGAAGCAATTCTGCCTCCGCCTTCTGCCCATCTCCGGATACCGGCTATTTCTTGAAGGTTCTCGAAATCAGGGATGGGTCCATCTCCCAGGCCGACTTCTTCAGTTCCCTTCCAGGTCTGAACCCAGCCACCCCATGATCCTGCACGGATACGATCTCTCCCGTCTTGGGGTTTCTCGCCTTCGACCTGCCCTTGCGTAGTTTCACTTCAAAGGTTCCGAAGCCGCGGAGCTCCACGGTCTTGCCGGAGAGAATGGCTCCCTTTATCTCGGCGAAGAGCCCGTCGATGAGCTCGTGTATCTCTTTCCGGGTCGTCTTGCCGGATGCGAGATTGCCGTAGAGGGCGTCTATCAATTCAGCTTTCGTCAGTTTTTCGGCCATCGCTTTTACTCCCATGCCGTTTTTGTCCGGATATGGGCGGTGTAATTCCGGTCATATCCGCACCCTGAACGCGGCCTCAGGCTCCGAGTCGGTTCACGAGTTTCTGCATCCTCGATTTCTTGCGCGCCGCGGCGTTCTTCTTGACGATACCTTTGCGAGCGGCCGTATCGATTTTCTTGATCATGTCGGCAAGGGCTGCCTGGGCCTGAGCCGTATCCTTCTTCTCGGAAGCCGCTACAACCTTCTTGGCTGCGGTCCTGATGGCGCTCTTGGCGCCCTTGTTCCTGATGCGGCGTTTCTCGTCCTGCCTCATCCTCTTCTCTGCGGATAGATTCTTGGTGCTCAAGGGAATTCCTCCCGAATACGTGATCGATTCGTACCGAACCGCTGGATGCCATTTGCGCCCTGGAAAGCTAGCAGATGGGGATGCGGATTGTCAAGACCGAGATTGACTGAAGTGTCCGTATCTGCTTAAATAGGATAAAGAATTAGGAAGGTTCAAGGGAACAAGCATGAATCTGCTCATAGTGGCGCTCCTCCTATCGACCTTCTCCTACTGGGAATTCCTTCTCCTTTTCAGCCGCGCTGTCTTGTCCAAGGAAAAGGCTCTCAAAAGCCTTCTCAAGTACGAGCGCAAGGCCATACAGGCTATTTTCCTTCTCTTCAGGAGGTATCGCGGATTCGAGCCCGTATCGGAAGGCTTGGCGCCTTCCTCATTCCCCGAGCGCTTCCTCCTCGTAGCCAACCATCAGAGCCTCCTTGACATACCCGTCCTCATGTATCTCATGCCTGGAGATAAAAGATCCCGATTTGTCGCCAAGCGCGAACTCGCGTGGGGGATTCCCCTCATCTCCCTTCTCTTGAGGAAGGCTGGGCATGGCCTGGTAAAACGCAAAGGAGACGCCCTCAACGCTATGCGAAGCGTAACCGCCATGGCCAAGCGTTGCGCGTCCGAAGGTTATATCCCAGTCATCTTCCCCGAGGGCACGAGATCGAGAACGGGAGAACTGGGCAGTTTCCACTCGGCCGGGTATCGCAAGATCCTCGAGGTGGAAGCCTTGCCCATTCTCGTGGCAGCAGTCGAGGGGGGCCGCCACGTCGTCACGCTCAAGGACTTCTTCAGGAATTTTGGAAAGTCTCCGTATCGGGTGCGTTTCGTATCCATCCTTCCGCCGCCCAAGGGCAGGCGGGAAGCTTTGGACATACTCGCCCAGGCGCGGAATCTCATAGCCGGTGCTCTCAAGGAAATGGGGGGAGTCTGAATCAGGGGTCTCGATTTTCAAGGGCTTGAGGAGGCCGCATCGGAAGATGATGACGCCCCGCGTGCCAGGAAGCTCGCGGGGCGCTTCTTTAGCGCCAATCTCGGATGAGGATCAGTTGAAGTCCGCTGGACGGCGTTCGAGCCGCTTGCATTTTTCACATTCGGCCACGTTCTTTACCTTTCCGCCTTCGAATACGGTCTTCATCTTCACTTCCCCGCCGCACGGGCAGTAGAAATGGTGGGTAGCGCTGGCGCTTCGCGAGTTCTTCGATACCTGTGCCATAGGGATCTCCTTGGAAAGTCGGGATAAGATATATGCCAGTGAGCCTCTTTGTCAACATTGCGACATGGATGCCGCACAGCGAGGGGAGGCTTCCCCGAAGGGCATCGAGTCTTCGATAGGGGGATGGAATATGAAAAGGCCGCCGGGCAAGGAGGAATACCCGGCG
>DATCUA010000018.1:0-3075 GCA_036567645.1 Rectinemataceae bacterium
GAGCGGCGCCGCCAATGGTGGCGCTACCGCCGCCGACGCCTCCAGCGGGGCCACCGAGACTGCCGATTCGGTTTCGGCGGCTTCGGAAGAGTCGGCCGTCCACGACGCCGCCTACTGCCTCAAGTGCCACGGGCCTTTCGAAGCCCTGGCCGAGCGTACCAAGGACTATATTACAGAGTGGGACGAAAAGGCCAATCCCCACGTGTTCGTCGAGCACGGGACCACTACCATAGTGGAGTGCGCCGAATGCCACGATCCCCACCCCATTCCCTACGAGAAGGTGGAAGGGGCCCGAAAGCCGAACGTTAGCTGGTGCTACTCCTGCCACCACGCGGAGACATTGGCGAACTGCAATACCTGCCACAACGAATAGGGGAAGGAATAGGACGAGCGTCCCGGAGGGGGACGCGGATGGGATTTCTGGTCAGTCTATGGGCTCCGGATGGGCTTCGGCTTCGGCCGATCCGTTCGGGGCTTTTTGTTCGGCAGCCAGCTCCACGATGTATTCGTCAGGCTTTGCTTGGCCATCCGGGTTCTCAGGCTTGTCGGCTTCTTTCAGAGCAGCGGCTACGTCCATCTCCCTCAGGAACTGATCCTTGACCGCTGTTATCTCTCCGTATGCCCGCTTGAGCTGCCCATAGATTTTTCCCATCTTCCTGAAAAACGCCGGGAGGTCGTCCGGCCGGATGAAGACCACGAGGACCAGGGCGATGATGGCCAGCTCGGAAAAGCCTATGCCGAACATTTCAGGCCTCCCCGAACTTGAAGATCTTGGCAACGAGGATGGCGAGGAAGTAGAGGAAGGTCAGGGGAAGGGCAACGCCGAGCTGGCTTATGAAGTCGGGAGGGGTGATCACCGCCGAGAGCACGAAGATGCCCACGATGACGAAGCGGCTGGCCTTGAATACGGTCTTCCGCTTGAGGACGCCCATCATGAGGAGTATCTCCATGAGGAGGGGCAGCTGCAGGGCGGCGAGAGACCAGAGGATGAATGAGAATACGTAGAAGATGTTGGTTTGGTAATTGAGGAGGTAGCCCACGTTCTTGGGCACGAAATAGGGATTGGTCAAGAAGCGTATGGCGAGCGGGACGATGCGGAAATAGCCGAGGTAGGCCCCGAAGACCACGAGGCAGAAGCTCGCGGCCAAGCACCAGAGTATGATCCTGCGTTGCTTCGGCTCCAGGCCGGGAAATACGAAGCGGAGCAGGTTGAAGATATGGATCGGGGAGGAGAGGATGAGCCCGGCGTAGACGGCCACTTTCACCTGGGAAGAAAAACCCTCGACGATGGTCGTCACCACCAGGGTGCTCTCCACGACGCTGGACACGGAGGCGAACTGTCGGGTGAAGATGCCGGCTATCTGGTTGGCGAGGACGAAGGAGACGCCGAAGCAGGCTACGAACGCTACCAGGGACTGGAGTATGAGGCGCCGCAACTCCCGGATATGCTCGATGAGGGGCATGACCTTGCCGGGATTGGATACCTTGTTCGCCATAGCTGTTGTGCGCCGACGGCCGGTTCCGTGAAACCGGTCAGGCTTTGGGCTCTTTCTTTGACTCGGTCTTGGATTCGGCTTCGGGCTCGGCCTTCTCGCCTTCCTTGATGGCCTTGGTGAATTCCTTCTTGGCCTCGCCCAGGGAGCGGGCGAACTTGGGGATGGCGCTGGCTCCGAAGAGGACGAGTATCACCACGACGATGACGATGAGTTCAGTAGTTCCGATCATAGGTATCCCTCCGCCTGCCCGGCAATGATTCCTGTTTTACCGATTTCCGTACGCTTGTTCATTACAACTCGGCTAGGGTTTTCTGTCAACGTCCGCGGTAGGAGAGCTGAATGATCCTCGTACCCTATTTTCCGCCCCCCGATCCCATCATCCATGCCGATATCTATACTGCGGCCAGTCCAAAAGGCTACACTGGGATCGATGTCTGAACTTGGCGGCTTTATTCGCGACGTGTACGCATCGGGCAAGGGCCGTTTCCTGCGCGGGCTCGCCCTCACGGCGGGGAGCGGGCTTGCCGGAGGCTTGGGCATCCTCCTCATCGTCCCCTTGCTCGCCCTGGCGGGCCTGGGAGGCTCGGCCTCGGGTATCCTGGGAAGGCTTGCCGGTTTATTCTCGTCCATGGGAGGCCAGGCGAGGCTTCTCGTCGTCCTGGGTGCCTATGTCTTCATTCTCTCGGCCCAGGCTTTGGTGGAAAGGGCTTCCTACCTCGTGGAGACTGATATAAGCACGGAGTTTTCGTCCCGCACCAGGCAGCGCTTCTTTCGCGCACTCCTGTACGCGCGCTGGGACGCCCAAGCGGCGAGGTCCCGATCGGATACGGGCAACAGCATTTCCGTGGAGGCTGCGAGGTTCGGGGCCGCGGCCGGCCAGCTGGTGCGGCTCGGTTCCCTGGTGTTCCAGGCGGGCGTCCAGGTGCTCGCCGCGGCCCTCCTCGCTCCGGCGGCCACCCTCTTCGTCGGCTTCCTGGGCCTGGGTTACCTGGCCATGACCAACTCAGCCTCGGCCATGGCCGTAAAAGCCGGTAGCTCCATCCTGGAGCGCAACCGAGCCCTGCACCGGGAGGTTGTCCAGCGGGGCGAGGGTTTGAAGGAGACTAAAATCTACGGGGTGGAGTCCGCGAGCGTGGAGGCCTTTTCCGAAGCCTGTTCCAGACTCAAGGCGAGCGTCCTCGATTTCGCCCTAATCCACACCCTGCCGGCCTTGGCCAGCAAGATCGGGGCCTCGGTCATGGTGGGGGCCTTCCTCTATTTTTCAGTCAGCTTCGCCAAGCTCTCCATCGACGCCCTCCTCCTCGTGATCTACGCCTTTGCGCGGATATGGCCGCTCTTTTCCTCATTCAGGAGCGGCTACCAGCAGCTGGCATCCACCCTTCCGTCCTATGCTGTCTACAAGCGCGACATCGCGGCCCTGGAAGCCGACAAGGACGAGGGGATTTCTTCCAGTGGGGCGGCGCGAGGGCAGGACGCGTCAAGCGGCCAGGGCGTGCCGAAAAGCGATCCCTCCCCCCTGCGGCTCGAACGCGGGCTCTATTTCAGGGAAGTCACCTATACCTGGCCGGGGAGGCCCGCG
>DATCUA010000019.1:0-3513 GCA_036567645.1 Rectinemataceae bacterium
CTACACGGCCAGGGCCGTGCTCGCCTTCGCTTTCGACCTTCCGACCATCTTCCTCGAAACCAATATTCGGACCGCCCTGATCAAGCACTATTTCCCCGACAGCGCCACGGTGTCCGACAAGGAGCTCGAACCCATAGCGCACGCGGTTCTGGATCCCTCTTCGCCGCGGCGCTGGTACAGCGCCCTCATGGACTACGGAGCCTGGATCAAGCGCATCGAGGGAAATCACGGAGCGAGGGCGGCTGCCTACGCTCCTCAGGCGCCCTTCGTGGGCTCGATGCGGCGACTGAGGGGAGCCCTGCTGAAAAAGCTCCTTGCCGATGGAAGCCTCGAGGTGGAAGCGACGGCGGGAAGCTTCGCTCCCTATACGTATGCAGAATGCAAGAAGGCGGCTGCCGCCCTCGCCGCCGAAGGTTTCGCAGAATACGTCGACGGGGTATTGAGCATCAAAAGCTGATACGCCGGCGATGGAAAGGGGAAAGACGCCCGGATAACCCTAGAGCTTTCCGAAGACCAGGGCGAAAAACCTGCCGATCCCGTCCCATATCCGCCTGAATATGGTTCCCTTTCCCACAGCTTCAACGGCTACGAGGTCAATGGACGCCACTATCTTTTCTCCCTGGTAGTAGCGTATGACTCCGAGGCTTTGGCCGGCGGCTACAGGAGCTTTCACCGAGCGAGGCGCTTGGGATTCTATTCTGAGCGAGGATTCCCTGCTGCGGGGAACCGTTACCGCGTTGGCTCGCGCGGGCTTTAGTTCTACCCTTCTCGTGTTTCCGTACCAGGCTCGCGGGCTCGGAAGAACTCCGGGATCGAGGCTCGCCGTTACGAAGTTCTCGAATGCCCAATCGAGAAGGCTGGTAACGTCCTTGGTGCGCTGGCTTCCGCCGCCTGAGTAGGATGAACCCGTGCCTCCGAGGGTGACGACGATGAAGCGGCTTCGCCCCCGCTTGGCCGTCGCAGCCATGTTGAATCCCACTTCTATGATGTAGCCCGTCTTGAGTCCGTCCGCCCCCTCGTACCGGAAGATGAGGGGATTGCGGTTGTACTGGACGATGGTGCCGTTCGGCACGAAGCCGGGAGCCTCGTGTTCGGCTCGCGGGAATTCCATGGATTTGACCGAGTGAAGCTCTGCGATCGAGCCGGGATGGAGTTCCAGGTAGGTCTTGCAGAACGAGGCGAACTGCCTCGCCGTAACGAGATTGAATTCGGATAGCCCGGAAGGGTCGACGAAGTGTAGCTTGTCGAATCCCAAGGCCGCGGCGGATTCGTTCATCCTGAGGGCGAAGGCTTCGTTCGAGCCCGATATCCTCCTGGCGAGACTATAGGCGGCGTCGTTGCCCGACACAACCGCTGCCCCGAGCATGAGGTCTCGTACGCTCACCTTCATGCCCGGATGCAGGTACATGATCGAGGATCCGTAGGGAACCTTGGGCGAGCAATCATCGGGGTGGATGGTTACCAGTTCATCGAGGCTGAGACGCCCCGCCTGTATCTCTTCATATACAATATGAAGCGTCATGAGCTTCGTGAGGCTGGCTGGCGGCAGGAGGAGATCTGGATTCTTGGCGTAGAGGAGAGTGCCGGTCGTGGCGTCGATGAGGACCGCGGATCGAGCGTTTATTTTGGGAGCCGGACTGATCCCCTCCTGGTTCTGGCCGAAGATAGACGATGCGGCCATGGCGAAGAAGAGGAGGCTGAGAATAGAAGGGCGCTTTCTAAGCATCGGCCTAGAAATCCGCGAGCCCGGGCGCCCTGGGGAAGGGTATGACGTCCCTGATGTTCGCCATGCCAGTGACATAGAGAAGAAGCCGCTCGAAGCCGAGGCCGAAGCCCGAGTGGGGAGTGGATCCGAACCTCCTCAAATCCAGGTACCACCAGTAGCTTTCCTTGTTCAGCCCAAGCTCGTCTATGCGCTTTTCGAGGAGGTCCAGCCTCCATTCGCGCTCCGAGCCTCCTATGATCTCGCCGAAGCGGGGCACGAGGACGTCCATGGCCGCCACTGTTTTGCCATCGGAGTTCTGCTTCATGTAGAAGGCTTTTATTTCCTTGGGATAATCGGTCACCACGAGAGGGCCGCCCACTACCTTCTCGGTGAGGTACTTCTCGTGTTCGCTCTGGAGGTCGCAGCCCCAGTAGGGCTCGAACTCGAAGGCGCCCTTGTGCTTCTCCAGTTCAGCGACTGCCTGTGTGTAGGTCATCCTGGAGAACTCGCCCGAAGCCACCTTGGAAAGGGAATCCAGGAGTCCTGGCTGAATGCGCCTGTCGAAGAACTCGAGGTCCTCGGCGCAGTCCGACAGGGCAGTGCGTACAAGATGCCGTATGAAATCCCGGGCGAGGGCGATATTGTCCTCGAGCTCCGCGAAAGCCACTTCGGGCTCTATCATCCAGAACTCGGAGAGGTGGCGGGTTGTGTTGGAGTTCTCGGCCCTGAAGGTGGGGCCGAAAGTGTAGGTTCTGCCCAGGGCCTGGCTGTAGGTCTCCACGTTGAGCTGGCCGGAGACGGTGAGATAGGCGGGCTTGCCGAAGAAGTCCTTCGAATAGTCGAGCTTGCCGGAGGATGCCACCCTTTCGAGGTCGAGGGTGGTCACCTGGAACATGGCTCCCGCTCCCTCCGCGTCCGATGCGGTTATGAGGGGGGTGTGAATATAGAAAAACCCCCTCTCCTGGAAGAACTGGTGGACGGCGAAGGCCATGCGGTTGCGCACCCTGGCCACGGCGCCGAACGTATTGGTGCGGGCTCTCAGGTGGGAAATCTCCCTAAGGAATTCCAGTGAATGGGCTTTTTTCTGGAGGGGGTAGGTTTCGGGAGGGCAGTCGCCGATGATCCTCAGGGATTCCACCTTGAGCTCTGAGTTCTGGCCCGCGGCTGGAGAGGGTACGAGGCAACCTTCTACCGCGACCGAAGCGCCCGTGTTCGCCTTCTCCATGGCCGAGGCGACTATCGGATCCGCGAGGACTGTCTGGTCGAGTACGCACTGGAGATTGGCCATGCACGAGCCGTCGTTCAGCTCCAAAAAGGATGCAGACTTAGCTTGACGTCGAGTGCGGACCCAGCCTTTAACCTGTATCCTGCGTCCGTCCGCCTGCATGGCGAGGAGTTCCTTGACGGTTGGGCTCATACGATCTCCCTTCGATCAGTGATTCCGGCCATTGTATCGGGATAAAGCAAGCTGTTCTATAGCGAATCCGGCTCTCCCGGGCTATAAAATCCTTCCCGGAAGCCGTCTTCCCTCGGCCTTTCGCCGCTTCCCGTGTTGTCGCACGAAGCGGGCGAGTAGTACTATAGGAGTGCATTCGCAATCCCGGGGAAACGAAGGTGAAAGCGTGAGATACAGTCTGCCTGTGGCATACATTCTCTGGGCCATTTCGGGAGCCGGAGCGCTCGGCCTGCATAGATTCTACCTTGGCAAAACTGGCACGGGACTCCTCTGGCTCGTCTCCGGAGGCTTGTTCGGGATCGGCTCCATCTACGACGTCATCACCCTGCCCCGTCAGGTGAGGGAAGCCAAC
>DATCUA010000020.1:0-5846 GCA_036567645.1 Rectinemataceae bacterium
CCCGGCATAGGCTCTTCAGCTCGGCTAGAATCATGGCCGTAAGCCCCCATACGATCTTTCCGCCAAAGCGATAACAGGGTACTGACCAGTCCTTTCCTTCGTGGCGAAGCGCGAGACTGCCGACGGAATCTGGGTCTAGAAGCTCGGCGAGGGATACCTCAAAAAAGCCGCGTACCTCGGCCTCTTGGATACAGTAGGGCGCGAGCGTGGGAACCAGGGCTACGAAGGGACGGACCCTGTAGCCCGAGGGCAGGGCCGAGATCTCGCTCAGTGCGCCCAGGACGTATTCGGGCGGAACATGTACGCCGATCTCCTCTTCAGTTTCACGCAGAGCGGCCTCCCGATGGCTTTCGCCAGGCTCGAGCGCCCCTCCGGGTAGGGATACCTGTCCGGCGTGGCGACGCAGATGCTCCCTGCGCTCCAGAAGAGGGAAGGAAAAGCCCCGCGGGCTGGGGTGGAGGAGAATGAGCACTGCGGCGGCCCGCTCCCCTTCCCTACCAGGGGCCAGCTCAAGGCCCTCGCCGCCGCGGAAGGGGGGAAGCATGGTTCTCCAGGCCCTTGGCCCAGGAAGAGGGCCTGCGAGGGCCTGTCGAAATGCGTATATCGAATCCAGGATGGACGTTTTCCCGAACACGGCGCCATCCATGGAGTCAAACATAGTAGATTGCGATTCACTGGATTCGGACACGCATCCCCCTTGGCGGCTTTTACGATACCAAGGCTGGCCGGAATTCGCCAGCCTCGGCTGATGCATTCAGGAGATCAGCTCCATGCGATCGCAGGCCCTCGCTATGCTAACTTTCCTGCTATCCCGGTCTAGTGTTCCTGTTCGCTTTTCCTGCGCGAGTATCCGGGATCGGAATAGGAGAAGACCATGCGGAAATCGAGCGAGGTTTTACGAATAGGCGCAGAAGAGATACTCCGGCTGAAGCGCTAGAACACGCCTTCCATATACGACGAGCGGGAAGTCATCTCCGAGGGAGACAGGATGGAGGGGATCTAGTGTAGGAAGAAACCTGCGATTTCATGTCCTTTCTCTGGACGATGGCAGGCAGGGCAGTGACCGTAAGGATAGCCCCCTGTGGATCACGAGGGCCCAGGCTTCCATCCGGAAGCCTAGGCCGGATGGTTCGAGCATGTGGCCGGGATCGGGAAGGAAGAGTTTGGTGCCTGATAACCCAGTTCGTCCCTCGGCCATAGCCGCGCGGTTATCAAGCGGTTTCCTGGGCTTTTTCGAACTGGCTGTTGTAGAGCCCGGCGTAGAATCCGCCCGCGGACATGAGTTCGGCGTGGTTGCCCTGCTCGACGATATTCCCATGGTTCATGACGAATATCCAATCGGCGTCCCGAATGGTCGAAAGCCGGTGAGCTATTACGAAGCTCGTGCGCCCTTTCATGAGTTCCTGCATCGCCTTCTGGATGAGGGTTTCCGTATGGGTGTCCACGGAGCTGGTGGCTTCGTCGAGGATGAGCATGGGCGGATCGGCTAGGATGGCCCGAGCAATGGTGAGGAGCTGCTTCTGACCCTGCGAGATGTTGCTCGTCTCTTCGTTGAGCTCGGTTTCATAACCCTGCTGCAAGGCCCGGATGAAGTGATCTGCGTGGGCTGCCTTTGCCGCCTCGATCACTTCCTCGTCCGAAGCGCCCTGTCGGCCGTAGCGGATGTTCTCCATGATGCTGCCGTTGAAAAGCCAGGTATCCTGGAGGACCATGCCGAAGTGGCGCCTCAAAGCGGCTCGCGTGAAGTCTTTCACGTCCACGCCATCCACCCTGATGGCTCCGGAGCTGACATCGTAGAAGCGCATGAGGAGCTTGACTATTGTGGTCTTGCCAGCCCCGGTAGGGCCAACGATAGCCACGCGCTTTCCGGGCTCGATCCGGGCCGAGAAGTCTTCGATGATGGTCTTTTCCGGTAGGTAGCCAAAGCGCACATGGTCGAACTCCACAAGGCCGCGTATCGTCGCAGGGTCGCAGCTGCAACCGCTTTCGGGGGTCTCCTCGTCCTCTGCCAGGAACTCGAATACGCGCTCTGCGGCGGCGGCCGTCTGCTGGAGTACGTTGGATATGTTGGCTATCTGGCTGATGGGCTGATTGAAGGAGCGAACGTACTGGATGAATGCCTGGATGTCGCCCACGGTGACGGCCTTCCTCGTCGCCAGGTATCCCCCTACGATGGTTACGCCTACATAGCCCAGGTTTCCTACGAAGTTCATCACCGGCATCATGATGCCCGAGAGGAACTGAGACTTCCATGCGGACGCGTAGAGGGAAGAGTTAATTCCCTCGAAGCGTTCGATATTCTTCTTTTCCCCGTTGAAGGCTTTCACTACCGCATGGCTACCGAACATCTCCTCCACCAGGCTGTTGGCATGTCCCAGATAGACCTGCTGATCCTTGAAGTACTTCTGGGACTGGCCGACGATGAGCCGGATGAAGATGAAGGATAGGGGCAGGACGAGTATAGCCACGAGCGTCATGGTCCAGCTGATGGATATCATCATCGCGAGTACGCCCAGGACCGTGACTACCGATGTAATCATCTGAGTGAGGCTCTGGCTCAGGGTCTGGTTGACGGTGTCCACGTCGTTGGTCATCCGGGAGAGGACCTCCCCGTGGTTGGTGCCGTCGAAATACCTGAGGGGCATGCGGTCGATCTTTGAAAGGATATCCTTGCGGAACTGGTAGGTGATCTCGATGGATACCCCGGACATGATCCAGCCCTGGATATAGCTGAAGACTGCCGAGGTAGCGTAGAGCCCCAGGACCGTCAGCAGGATGCGGCCGATGTAGGAGAAGTCCACGCCGGCTCCGCTACCGCCTATCGCCGAAACGACGCCCTCGAAGAGCTTGGTCGTGGCCTTACCAAGGGTCTTGGGACCTACGATGGAGAAGATAGTAGAACCGACGGCGAAGGCGAAGACCACGGCGATCGATGAGGCGTAGGGCTTGAGGTAGGCGAGGAGCTTTTTCATGGTGCCCTTGAAGTCCCGTGCCTTCTCACCCTTCATCATGGCCATGGGTCCGCCTCCGCGGGGACCGAAACCATGCATCTGGCCTGGCCTGGTTCCGCCAGGGCCGGCCGAGCTGCCAGAGCCGGTTGAGCCGCCTGGCACTGTACCGCCATACGAGCTTCCCCGCCTGCGAGTGTCTTCGCTCATGCGAGTTCCTCCTGCTTGAGTTGCGATAGAGCGATGTCGCGGTAGACTTCGCAGGTCTCCATGAGTTCGCTGTGGGTACCTTTGCCCACGAGCCTTCCCTCGTCCAGGACGAGGATCTGATCGGCTTGCCGCACTGACGCCACGCGCTGGGTGACCAGGAAGACTACAGAATCGGCGAGCTTTGACCGCACGGCCTTGCGCAGTTCGGCATCCGTCCTGAAGTCCAGTGCGGAGAATGAATCGTCGAATATATTGATAGGAGCCTTCTTGACCAGAGCCCTCGCGATGGAAAGCCTCTGTCGCTGGCCTCCCGAGACATTGCCACCGCCTTGGGATATCTCGAGCCCCAGGCCTTCGGGCTTTGAGTCTACGAACTCCTTGGCCTGGGATATCTCCAAGGCTTCGACCATCCGATCTGCTGTAGCCGACTCCTCGGCGTAGCGGAGATTGCTCTCTATCGTGCCCGAGAAGAGCGTCGCGTTCTGGGGTACGAACCCGATTCTTTCCCGGAGCGAGGCCTGGGAGACCGAGCGCAGATCCCTATCCGCCACGGTTACCGATCCCTCTGTGGGATCGTAGAAGCGTGGAATGAGGCTCACGAGAGTAGTCTTGCCCGAGCCCGTGGTGCCGATGATGGCGGTGGTCTGCCCGGGCTCGGCCCTGAAGCTGATGTCGTGGAGCACATCTTCCGATGCGCCAGGGTACCGGAAACTCACATGCTTGAACTCCACCGCCGCAGGAATCGTTGGATCGAACGCCAAAGGTTGACAAGGATCCAGGATACTCGGCTTCGTCTCCAACACCTCGGCGAGGCGTTCTGCGGACACCGAGGCTCGCGGCAGGATGATGAACATGAATGAGAGCATGATGAAGGAGAAGAAAATCTGCATGGCGTACTGCATGAAGGCCATCATGTCGCCAACACGTATCTGGGCCTGGGCTACCTCGTGCGCGCCGATCCAGATGATCACGATGGACACGACATTCATGATGAAGAACATGAGGGGCATCATCACCACCATCACCCTGTTAATGAACAGCATGGTCCCGGTGAGGTTCTTGTTGGCCGTGTCGAAGCGTTTTTCCTCATAGTCCTGCATGGAAAAGGCCCTGATGACCATCATGCCCGAAAGGTTCTCCCGTACCACGAGATTGAGCTTGTCTATCAGCTTCTGTATGCTTTTGAACCGCGGCAGGGCCAGGGCGAAGACCGTAGCTATGACGCCCAGTATGACCGTAACGGCCAGGGCGATGATCCACCACATGGAAGATGCCTTTCCCGTAGCGCGGATGACGCCGCCTATGCCGACTATAGGAGCGTAGAAGAACATCCTCACGCCCATCAGGACCAGCATCTGGATTTGTGTGATGTCGTTGGTGGATCGAGTAATCAGAGAGGCCGTAGAAAAGGTGTCGAACTCGGCGAAGGAGAAGCTCTCTACCTTCTTGAAGAAGTCGAGCCGCAGATCCCGGGCGATGCCAGCCGCTGTCCTGGAGCCCAGGTAGCCGACGAGGACAACGCAGGCTACGGAAAGCAAGGTGATGAGGAGCATAGAGCCGCCGGTAGCGAGGATGTAACCGGATTGGAGCTTGCCTAGATCCATCCCGAGGCGTTCGTACTCGGACTTCACCGCCTGTACACCCATCTGGGCGATCATGGCCGGGTCCATACCGGCAATCTTGGATTTCATGCCCTCGAGCATAGGCCCCTGGAGCATGGCTGCAGCCCGTGCCGAATCCTCACCCATGGCGGCCACCGCCTGGCGCGCGAATGTAGCGGCTACCATGGCTGGGGCCAGAACCGCCTCGAGCCGCTTTCTGCTGCTGGCGCCCGCCGTGTTCAGGGTGTAGATTGTTTCCTCCCCTGCCTTGGGGTAGCGCCTGGCCAAGCTCGAATAGCCTGGCACGCCTTGATCGACCGCTGTATATGATGCCTTCAGGATCTCTTGGTCATCCGTAGCCAGGAAGCCCATGAGCTTGTCGAAGCTCGAGGATCCGATAGCCTGGGGCACTGCATCCTCTATGCCACCCTGTTGGATCCCCACGTTCACTATCTTCGACATGAAGTCGGGGAGCGCGAGATCCGCGTTCGCCTGAATGAAGAGCAGTGAGACCACGAGGACGATGGACGCCCAGTAGGGCTTGAGATAACGCGCCAGCTTGATCATAGAGGCTCCTGTCCCAGGCATCCCGGGGTTCTCGATGAGGCCGACACATTCCCGAGCGCCCTGAGGAGGATAGAAATCGAAGCCGAAATAGAATCCTTCTCTTCCCGGCTCAAGAGGTCTTCAAGGGAGTCGACCCACTCCTGGCGGGCCGCCATGCTCTGGGCCAGGAGTCTTTTTCCCGCTTCGGTCACGGCTACTACCTTCTGGCGTCGATCTTCTGGTTTTTCCATGCGGGTGACATAGCCTCGCACCACGAGCTTGTCGAGAATCTGGCTCGCGGCCGCGCTGCTCACATGGAGAATGTTTCCGAGCTCGACAACCCCCACCCAGCCGCGATGATGGATAGTGGCCAAGGCTCCTATCTGGGCCATGGAGATTCCCGCGTCCCTGGCGAATCTCATCATCCCCGACATAGAGAGACGGGTGCTCTGGCGAACCCATTCGCGCATCAGCCCAGGAAAGGCATCGCTTTCAGACATCGATCACTGCCCTTAATTGTTAAGATTGCTTAAACATACGG
>DATCUA010000021.1:0-2091 GCA_036567645.1 Rectinemataceae bacterium
CGCCGGGGTGAGGCCGAGCTCCGCGGCCACCTTGTCCCCTGGGCCCGATTCGCCGAAGCGCTCGATGGAGAGGATGTTTTCGCTCGGAGCGAATGCTTCCCATCCCATGGCGATACCCGCTTCCACGGCGAAGACCTTGGCGGGGGGCGAAAGGATTGCCTCGCGCACGGGAGCCGGAGCCATGCGGAAGGCTTCGCGGTCGGGTACGGAGACCACTCGGATGGCCAGGCCGGGCTTCTGGGCGGCTACGAGATCCGCCGCGGCCAGGGCGAGGGACACTTCGGAGCCGGAAGCTGCGAGGACGATGTCGGGGGCGTTGCGGCTGTTCTTGAGCACATAGGCGCCGAGGCTCATCGTATAGGGCCATTCGGGGTCGTCTTTGGCAAGGACGGGCAGGTTCTGACGGCTCAAAGCTAATACGGTGGGGCCATCGGTCCTTTCCATGGCCTGCCTCCAGGCCACGGCCGTTTCCTCAGCGTCGGCGGGGCGCAGGACGGCGAGATTGGGAATGGCCCTGAGGGATGCCAGAGTCTCGACGGGCTGGTGGGTCGGGCCGTCCTCGCCGACGAATACGGAGTCGTGGGTCAGGACGTAGATGACCGGCAGGCGCATGAGGGCGGCCAGGCGGATCGCGGGGCGCAGGTAGTCGGCGAATACCAGGAAGGTGGCGGCGAAGGTTTTGAATCCACCGTGCAGGGCTATGCCGTTCGCTATGGCGCCCATGGCGAATTCGCGCACTCCGTAGTGGATGTACCTTCCGCCCGGATTGTCCTTGGAAAAGGCCTGGGGCCTTCCGGAGGGATCGGCGGGCAGGCCGACGACATTGGGACCGAGGAGGTCGGCCGATCCGCCCACGAGGTTGGGCCAGGCTTTCGCTATCGCCGCCAAGGCCTTGCCGGACGCGTTGCGCGTTGCCACTTTATCCCCGATGGCGAAGGAGGGCAGGTCGGGCTCGGCGCTTGGGCGCCCGAAATACCAGCGCGAGAGCTCTTCCGATAGCTCGGGGTTTTCCTTGCCCCAGGCTTCATACATGGATTGCCAGTCTGCCTTGGCCGCGGCGAGCTCGGCCTTGCGCCGGGCGAAAAAGGCGTAGGCTTCGGGGGCCACCCAGAACGGCTTGTCCTTGGGAATGCCCAGAAGCTCCTTGGCCTTGGCTCCTTCCTCCTCGCCCAGGGGCGCCCCATGGGCTCCGGCCGTCCCCTGCTTACCCGGAGAGCCTTTTCCGATGATGCTGTCGAGCACGATGAGGCTGGGCCTGCCGGTTTCGGCCTTGGCCGCCTCGGTCAGGGAAGCCAGGCCGGGAAAATCGTACATGCTCCCGCGCAGGATCTGCCAGCCGTAGGCTTCGTAGCGCTTGGCCACGTCCTCGGAAAAAGCCAAAGACGTGGAGCCGTCGATAGAGATGGCATTGGAGTCGTAATAGACGATGAGTTTGCCGAGTCCGAGGTGGCCTGCGAGCGAAGAAGCCTCGGCCGACACTCCTTCCATGAGGCAACCATCCCCGGCGAGGACATAGGTGTAGTGGTCGATGATCTCTCTGCCAGGCTTGTTGAACTTGGCGGCGAGCATGCGCTCGGCGATGGCCATGCCTACTGCCGTGGCTATACCCTGGCCGAGGGGGCCGGTGGTGGTTTCGACGCCGGGCGTGATCCCGTACTCTGGGTGTCCCGGGCACTTGGATCCGATCTGCCGGAATGACTGTATGTCGTCCAGGCTCAGGGGGAAGCCCGCCATGTGGAGTATGGAATAGAGAAACATCGAACCATGACCAGCCGAAAGGACGAATCGGTCTCTGTCTATCCAGTAGGGGTCGGTAGGATCATAGTCCATGGCCTCTCCATACAGGTAGGCGCCCAGCTCGGCCGCTCCCAGCGGGAGGCCGGGATGGCCCGAATTGGCCTTGTTGATGGCGTCTATGCTCAGGCTACGTATGGAAAGCGCGACTTTTTCCAGGGCGTGCGTGTCCATCCAGATCTCCTTGCGGATTGGGATAGTGGGCATATTACTCCGTTTGGCGCGCTATTTGTAGTCTCCCGGAAAGGTCGGCCCAAGGCCTCCCTCCCCGGGCCGACCTGCCCTCCCGGTCTGCTG
>DATCUA010000022.1:0-10026 GCA_036567645.1 Rectinemataceae bacterium
CCGATGGGGGATCGAGGTCATGGATATAGCCGCCGAATTGGCTCGCGCCGATAGCTTGTTCAGGTGGTGTCCCGCCTGTTCGGGGCCGAACATCCGGGGCATGGGGGGCAGGGGCTGGACCTGCCCCGATTGCGGCTTCGAGCTGTATAGCAACGTGGCGGCGGCCGCCGGCCTCATCCTGGAACTGGGGGGAGAGATCGTCCTCTTGAGACGGGCGAAGGATCCGCGGAAGGGCTTCCTCGCCTTTCCTGGCGGATTCGTCGATCCGGGCGAGTCGGCCTGGGACTGCCTTGCGCGCGAATGCGATGAGGAGCTCGGCTGGAAGCCTGAGAAAGCGGACTTCGTAGGGAGTTATCCCAATCTCTATGTATACAAGGGGGTGCCCTACGCCACCTGCGATCTTTTCTTCTCGGCTTCGGCAGGGCGGGAAGTAGCGGCCCTGTTCGATTTCGATCCAGCGGAAGTCGATGGAATCGTTCTGGCTCCGCTGGAGAGCCTGCCGTGGGAAGAGATAGCCTTCGGATCAGCCGTTTCGGCCCTAAAGGACTATCGAGCTCGGAAGAATGCCGGCCCCTGGGCCGAAGGCTCCGACCCCCGCCACGATTCATAGGGTCCCGGCCGGCCGGGGGAGGAGTAGCATGATCAAGCGCACGAAGATCGTGGCGACGCTGGGACCGGCTTCGAGCGATGCCGAAACCGTCCACGCCCTCATCGAGGAGGGCGTGGATGTCTTCCGGATCAACTTTTCGCATACCGGCCACGATACAGCCGAAAGGGCGGCCAGGCTCGTCAGGAAGGCGAGCGCCGACCTGGACAAGCCTGTAGCCCTCATGGCCGACATCAAGGGCCCGGCGGTGAGGCTCTACGGCTACTCTGAGCCCCTGCACCTGGAAGGTGGAGGGGAGCTCGCCATAGAGAGCAGGGATCTGGGCATAACCGCCCTGGAAACCCTGGCCTCCCCCGATCCTTCGCTGGTCTACACGAACCTTCCCGGCATAGATAGGCTCTGTTCGCCGGGGCAGAAAGTCATCCTCATGGACGGGTACTTCACGGGCCGAGTGGTTGGCACGTCCACGGACATGGTGCGGGTGAAGATAGACAATTCGGGCAGACTGAGGCCCAAGGCCCACTTGACCCTGCCGGGGGTGGATTACCCCATCCCCTTCCTTTCGGACAAAGATATCGCCGATATGCACTGGGCGGTAGCGCACGAGATAGACTACCTCGCCTTGTCTTTCGTGCGCAGCGCGGCCGACATCGAGGAGGCGAGGCGCATCGTCCAGCGCGCCTCGGCCCTTGCGCCAGCCTCCACGGCCGGGGCTATTTCTTCTTCGGCATCGGGGCGCAAGGCCTTCGTCCGGCTCATAGCCAAGATCGAGTCGGCACAGGGCCTCGCGAATGTGGACGAGATCATAGGCGCCGCCGACGGGATAATGGTGGCGCGCGGCGACATGGGCGTGGAGATGCCCCTGGAGACCGTGCCCATAGCGCAGAAAACCATCATCAGGAAGGGCTATCTATCGGCCAAGCCGGTCATCACAGCTACCCAGATGCTGGAATCGATGATCGAGAACCCCATGCCCACGCGCGCCGAGGCTTCGGACGTGGCAAACGCATGCTTCGACTCCACCAGCGCCGTGATGCTCTCGGGCGAGACCGCCATAGGAAAGCATCCGGCGCAGGTGGTTCGCACGATGCGATCTATCATTGGCGCAGTGGAAGAGAATTTTCCCTACGAGGAGTTCCACCGGAACATCCCTTCCGATGTGAAATCGGGCGACATCCCTGCCATCATGTCCTACAGCGCCGTTTCGGCCGCCTATCTCTGCGGGGCAAAAGCCCTTATAGTGCTCACCGAGACGGGGCAGGCGGCGAGGCTCCTCTCGCGGCTCAGGCCGCGCATGCCCATACTCGCCTTCATGAGCGATGCGCGCCTGCGTAGCCAGCTGGCGCTCAACTGGGGGGTCGTTCCCCTCCTCCATTCGGGCAGGGGCACAAGGCTGGACCAGGTGGTCGACGAAGTGATCGGCATATGCAAGGAGCGCGGATTGCTCGCTGCCGGGGACAGGGCCGTCATCGTAGCGGGCCTTCCCCTCTCCCAGCAGGGCACGACCAACATGATTCGAGTGGAGACAGTAGCATGAAGATTCCGACGATCGAGGAAGTCATAGACCAGGATATCGAGTTCCTGAAAAAATGCCCCGGGGCGAAGGACTGCTCCTCCTGCGCCGAGGAAGTATGCGTCATGGTGGCTTCCGTGGCCGAATTCCCCACCGAGTACGGCAGGTTCCGCATCCTGGGATTCGTCAACAACAGGGACGGCAAGGACCATATAGTCGTCCTCAAGGGCGAGATCGGCGATGGGGAGGATATCCTCGTGCGGATCCATTCGGCCTGCCTCACGGGAGACTCGCTGGGCTCATTGCGCTGCGACTGCGGGCCCCAGCTCCACCACGCCCTCGCGCGGATAGAGAAGGAGGGGAGGGGCATAGTGCTCTACCACCAAGCCGAAGGCAGGGGCATAGGACTCGTCAACAAGCTCCGCGCATATGCCCTCCAGGATGCCGGCTACGATACCTACGACGCCAATCTCGCCCTCGGCTTCAAGGCCGACGAGCGCGATTACGCCGTACCGGCGGCCATGCTCAAGAAGATTGGCGTCCGCTCGGTGCGCCTCCTGACGAACAACCCGGAAAAGGTAATGGAGCTCGAAAAGCATGGCGTCCGGGTCAGCGAGAGAGTTTCCCACGAGCTTCCCCCGCACGAACACGACAGGGCCTACCTGGAGACGAAGCGCGAGCGCTTCGGCCACTATCTCGGGCTAGACCATAGCCCGAAACCGGAAAAGGCGGGCTGACACTTCCGCCCAGGCTCGCGGCAGTATCCGAGCGCTCGACTGGCCGTTCCGAGCTTGACAACTCGGTACAGCGATGGCTTGAATAGGCCATGAATACAAAATCCGAACTGCTGATGATTTTCGGCGGCAACCTCCTCGTCTTGATCCTCCTTGCATCATATAGGAATAAGCGTTCGGATCCGGCTATACTCCTGCATTTCTATTCCCAGATTGCCGTCACTTTCTCCTATCCCTTCATGGCGCTCAGATTCGCCTCTCCTCTCTGGGTATTCCCCTATTTCAGCTCCAGCCTCGTCATCCTGGGGAGCTTCTTCGAAGGACAAGCCCTCGCCCGCCTGGCCGATTCCTGGGGGATTGGGATACGGCGCTATCTCGTCGGCGTCCTCCTGGCCGGCTTGATCCTCTATTCGGGTGCCTTCCTCGCGATGCCGGAGCTCTACCTGAGGGTTATCATCGTGTCCATGACGAATGCAGCCCTTCTCGTGCCCACTACGCTGCTGGTGCTCAGGAAGCGGGACAAGTCCGCTCTGCGCTTTGCCCTCGGCATCTTTTTCCTCTGCATGACAGCCGGATTCGTCATCCGCGTCGTGGATGCCCTCAGGCTCAAGGAGAGCCTCGAGTTCTTCGGTCCTTCTATCGGGGAGCGGGTGACCGTCTATACCTTCTATGGCTATCTCTTCCTCGGCGGCATGGGCATAGTCCTCCTCTCCAAGGAGAAGACAGACATACTCCTCGAGCGCCTAGCATTCAAGGACGAGCCGACGGGACTTCTCAACCGCAACGGGTTCCGCGCCGCATTCGAGGAAGCCGCGGCGAAAGCCGCCTACGACAACGAATCCTTCACCTTCATCCTCGCCGAACTGGATGGCCTCGGCGCCATAGACGACCAGGAAGGTCCGGAGGCGGGAGACAAGGCCGTGGCCGAGGCTGCGCGCGCCCTCGAGGAGCTGGCGGGGCGCCGGGGTTTCGTCGGTCGCCTCGCGGGGGGCAGGTTCGCCCTCTTCATCAGGGATAGCGGATCCCAGGACCTGGAGCGCCTCTCCGAGGATTTCGACGGCATGGGCAGTTTCAACATGAGCATGGCTGCCCTGGCATTCGATTGCCCGGCCGGAAAATCCTTCTCTTATGATGCAGTGTACACGGATTGCGCCGCTTCTCTGCGCGAGGCTAAGGCCAAGGGCGCCGCGGGCAGGGTTGTGCGAACGGTCTAGGGCGGTCGGCGTGTCTTTGCGATCGGGGAATGCCCTCTCGTATCCCGTGCCGGCCCGGCCCGCGCGCGCGGAGATCAGAGTGCTCAACTCGCGGTTTATCGCCTGCCTCGATTATGCGGACACTGTCGATTCTGCGAGGAGTTTCATCCAAGCAATACGCGAGGAGTACCCCGACGCCACCCATCACGTGCCCGCGTATATTATCGGGGGGGGCTCGGCGCGCACCGAGTACTGTTCCGACAATGGCGAACCGTCCGGGACGGCGGGCAAGCCCCTCCTGGCCGTCCTGCGGGGATCGGGTTTGGGGGACGCGGCTATAGTCGTCGTGAGGTATTTCGGAGGAACGCTCCTGGGGACGGGGGGCTTGGTGAAAGCCTATGCCGAAGCGGGAAAGGCCGTCCTCGCAGCCGCTGAGCCCGCCATCGTCCGGAGCGTGGCCATGCTCGAGCTGGAAGCTCCCTATCGCCTCCACGAACAGGTCGGGCTCCTCTGCTCCGAATGCGGGGGGAAGGTATTGGAATCCCGTTTTTCCGAGGCCGTGTCCATGGTTTTTGAGATACCTGAGGAGAGAGAGGCAGAGTTCAATGTCCGCCTTTCCGCCTTGAGTGGGGGGACTCTCTCCGTCCGCCGCTTTGGCCTGCGGCTGGCACGAGACAGAGCGGCCCGGAGCCGATGAGATCGGTTCTGCCCGCCAGGACCAGGGCTTCCCGAACCATATCGGCGTTGCCGGGGGCCTTGTAGTGGAGGAGGGCGCGTTGGAGAGCCCGCTCGCGGGCGCCCTTGGCCGAATACACGGGCTTTCCGCTCAATGGATCGACGCCAGAATGCCACATCGCCGTGGCGAGGGTGCCCGGAGTCGGGTAGAAATCCTGCACCTGGTCGGGCACGAATCCGTAATCCCTCAGGTATTCGGCCAACTCCACAGCCTCCGCCAGGCCCGATCCGGGATGGGCCGAGATGAAATAGGGCACGAGGTACTGTTTCAGGCTTAGTTTCCTGTTCAGCAGGGCGTATTTCGCCGCGAAAGCCTCGTAGCTCGCTCTCGGGGGCTTGCCCATCAAGGCCAGCACTTTGTCGGAGACATGCTCGGGCGCCACCTTGAGCTGGCCCGAGATATGGTGCTCAACCAGTTCTTCCAGGAATCGTCCGTCCTTGTCGAGCATGGCGTAGTCGTACCGGAGGCCCGATCGGACGAAGACCTTCTTCACGCCCGGCAATTCCCTGAGTTCCCTGAGGAGGGCGAGGTAGTCGGTATGGTCGGGCTCCAGGTTGGGGCAGGGGGAGGGGGAAAGACAGCGTCGATCCGTGCAGGCTCCGGAGCGGGCCATCTTTGCGCAGGCGGGCCCCCTGAAGTTGGCCGTCGGCCCCCCGACGTCATGGATATAGCCCTTGAAGTCCTCGAGGCCTGAGAGGAGCCTGGCTTCCTCGAGAATTGCCTTCCTGGATCTCGATGATACTATCCTGCCTTGATGGAATGCCAGTGCGCAGAAAGAGCAGGCGCCGAAGCAGCCCCGCGATGAAAGGAGCGAGAACTTCACCTCGGAGAGGGCCGGGACTCCCTTCCACGCCGAATACATGGGATGGGGCTTTCTCTCGTAGGGCAGGGCGTAGATCCTGTCCAGCGCGCCCGAGTCGAGGGGAAAAGCGGGAGGCTCCTGTATCACGAATCGGCCGGCGCAGGGCTCGGCCAGGCGCTTTCCGGAATGGGGGTCGGTATTGGCGTGCTGGATGGCGAAGGATTCGGCGTATCTGCGGCGCGAAGCCTCGTCCGAGCTGGATATCTCCTCGAAAGAGGGGAGAAGGAGAGCGCCCGAGGGATCCTTGGCCGCCCGCGCCGTGCCCCTTATGCCGCCGAGGTCTGGGAGGCCAGGCGCGCCTCGAAGGTCTGCCGCGCCCGAGAAACCGGAATCGCCCCTCGCGGCTGCCAGGCGCGCCATGATCTCGAGTATCTGGATTTCGCCCATCCCATAGACCAGGATGTCGGCCTTGGCGTCCAAGAGGATGGATCTGCGCACCTTGTCCGACCAGTAGTCGTAATGGGAAAGCCTGCGCAGGCTGGCTTCCAGCCCTCCCAGCACCAGGGCCGGTCCTTTGTACGCCTGCCTGCACATGCCGGAATAGGCTATGACCGCCCGCTCCGGCCTGGCGTTCGGCCTTCCGAGCTTTCCTTTTCCGATGCTCCCATCCGAGCGCAGACAGAGTGACGGATCCCCTCCGGGAGCGTAGTCGTCCCCGGATCTCGGCTTTCTGTTCGCCGTATACGAGGAGACCATGGAGTCCACGGCGCCAGACGATACCAGGAAGGCGAGCCTGGGCCTCCCGAGGAGGCGGAAAGCTTCCACGTCGTCGGGATCGGGTCGGGCGATGATGCCCACCCTATACCCGGCGGCCTCCAATATCCGGCCGATCAGCGCTACGCCGAAAGAGGAGTGGTCCACATAGGCGTCGCCCGTGACGATTATTGCGTCCAGGTCTCCGGGCGAGAGCCCGGCTGCCTCGAGATCCGACGGTGTTGCGGGGAGGAAGGACATCGAGTATCAGTATATAGAGGAGGAGATGCATTGACGATACGCCTGCGGTCCGCCTTGGCTTTCGCCCTGGCCATCCTCGCCGCCTCCTGTTCGGGCTACCCATCGGATCAGGAGCCGCTCATAAGCGCGGACACGGGCCCGAGATACATATTCCTCTTCATTGGCGATGGCATGGGAAAAGCCCACGTGGAGTCGGCCGAGGCCGCGCTTCGTGCTTCCGAAGGCAGGGGCCTCTCCTTCGCCGCCTTCCCGGTCCAGGGCAGCCTGGGCACGAAAAGCCTCAGCCTCGGAGCTACTGACTCGGCCGCGGCAGCCACGGCGCTGGCTACGGGGCGCAAGACCGCCAATGGAGTGTTGGGGATGGATCCATCGGGGCGGGAGATCTACGAAACCCTCGCAGACCTGTCCCGGGCGACGGGCAGGTCCGTGGGCATAATATCATCGGTTTCTCTGAACCACGCCACTCCGGCCGGTTTCTACGCGGCTTCGCCGAGCCGGTCCCTCTACCATTCCATCGGTATTCAGCTCGCACAGAGCGGCTTCGAATATCTCGCCGGGGGAGGCTTGCTCGAGAACGAGGATCCAGCGGGCTCGGGACCGAGCCTCCTGGATATTTTTTCCTTGGCAGGATACTCGATAGCCGATACGAAAGCCGAATTCGACGCCCTCTCCCCATCTTCGGGCAAGATCCTCGCCTTCGGCGATCCCCTCGACCACGGCTCCTCCCTTCCCTACGAAGCCCAGATGCCCTCAGGCGGCCTCAGGCTCGCCGATCTCGCAGGAAAGGGGATCGAGCTCCTTTCCCACGACCCAGAGGGCTTCTTCATGATGATAGAAGGCGGCAAGATCGATTGGGCGAGCCACGACGGTGATCTCGAACTCGCCCGAGCCGAAGTCCGGGGCATGGACGCCGCAGTGGATCGCGCTCTGGACTTCATGGAAGCCCATCCCGGAGACTGCCTCGTGGTGGTGACCGCCGACCACGAGACGGGAAAGCTCGCGGCCGACGGAATGGGCGGTTACGCATTCGCCTCCTCGAGCCATAGTTCGGCGAGGGTGGGGGTGTATGCCTTGGGCTTGGGCGAGGAGCTCTTTTCGGGCGATTACGAGAATACGGGGATTTTTTTTCGCATCAAAGCTCTGATCGAGGCTCCGCATGCGCCGTGAGGCCTATATCGAGTCAGAAAAGTCCTATACTCCGTCTGCAAAGTCCGGGCCCAGGGGATAGGATAGGCGTGGAGGTCCAAGCCATGAGCGGATCCTTCTTCGATCGCGCCCTGAGGATTCGGGGCGAGGCTGTCTTCGCCATGTTCGTAGCGACCCTCTTTTCCCTTCCATGGGTTGCCTTCTGCCAATCCGGGGTCGGGTTCCCTGCTCCCGGTTCCGGCCCGGTCATAGAATGGAAGACGATCGTCTTCGGCCAATCTACCACTGCCAAGGACAACACGTTCGAATCCGGGCCCGACGGGAGCTGCGTTCTCTCCTCCCTTAACGGAAAGGGCAAGGTGACGGGGGCCCACGACGGCCTCGTTTTCAGGTATTTCTCCCTGGATCCGACTGCGTGGAATTTCAGGATCGAAGCCGAGGTGGAAGTCATCACCTACGCCAACGACGCCGATCCCGCCAAGCCCAAGCCCAATAACCAGGAAGCCTTCGGACTCATGGCAAGGGACGCCATCGGATCCCAAGGCGACAGCTCGGTTTTCGCCTCCAACATGGTGTTCGTCGGCGGATGGCGCGGCCAGATCCAGGCGGTGATGCGCGAAGGCGTGGAGGAGAAGAGCGGAGCTGGAGCCAGAATGGTAGCCCAGGCGATCGATGCCGGCTTCCCCGGCAAGGGCAAAAAATTCTTCTTCAGCCTGGCCAAGACCAATACGGGCTACCAGCTCCTCTCGGGAACGGATCCAACCAAGGAAGTCGTCTTCTATCGGCCTCGCCTCATGGAAGTCCAGGACAAGCGCCGTATCTATGTGGGTTTTTTCGCTGCCCGCAACGCCTCCATCAGGGTTTCGGCCATCAAGACGAGCTTCAGCGACCCCGCGACCGATCCTCCCGGGCTACCGGAACCGCCGCGCCCCATCGTTCCGGCGCTCTCCGTCCTTTCGCCTCTGGAGACATCGGAAACGTCCTACACCCTCCTCATCTCCTCCACCGCATCGGGGCGGCTGACCGTGCGCAGTTCTGGAAAGGAGGGCGGAAAAGACCTCGTCGAGCCTTTCGACATGGAAGCGGGCAAGGAATACGCCCGCGAGCTAAACCTGGTACGGGGCGAAAATCTCGTCGACTTGGGATTCCAGCCAGCCCCTGGCCAGCTCCTCAGCTCCGAAGCCCCCGTGGCGCGGCAGATCAAAATCCAGTCGCGGAGCTACGGCGAGAATGGAGGCAGACTCCTCGTTTCGCCAGAGGGCAAGGCCGAGGGGGACGGAAGCGCGGCTAAGCCCCTCGACCTCGTGACGGCTGTTCAGTACCTCCGGCCCGGCCAGACTATTTTCCTCGGGCCAGGAATCTACAGGCTCGGCTCTCTCCTTGTCATCCAAAGAGGGAACGACGGGAGCGCCCAGGCTCCTAAACGCATCGAGGGCATGGGGCCGGGCGATACGGTCTTGAGCTTCGAGGACGCCGCTCCGGGCATCCAGCTTCTGGCCGACCATTGGATCCTGTCCGGATTCTCCGTGACGAAATCCACCTCTACGGGCATCCGGATCGGGGGGAACGACAACGTCGTAGAGAATGTCGAGGCCTTCGCGAACGCGAACACGGGCATACAGATAAGCGGGTCATCCCTCGATCCGAGGGAACGTTGGCCTGCGCGCAATCTCGTGCGGGCCTGCGTCTCCCATTCCAACAAGGATCCCGCCGAGTCCGACGCCGACGGGTTCGCCGCCAAGCTCGCCGTCGGGGCGGGCAACGCCTTCATCAATTGCGTTGCGAGGAACAACTGCGACGACGGCTGGGACCTCTACACAAAGCTCGAGACGGGCCCGATAGGCGAGGTGACCATAGAGCGCTGCGTCGCCTACGGCAACGGATACGTCGGGGGAGTCCTCACCAAGGGGGACGGCAACGGGTTCAAGCTGGGAGGGGAGGGCATAGCGGTTCGCCACTCGATCGCCGATTCCTACGCCTTTTCCAACAAGGCTGCTGGCTTCACCGTCAACAGCAACCCGGCGGCGAGGCTCGAGCGACTGGTGTCGGCGGACAACGGGGGGGCGAATTTCGTGTTCAGCCTCTACAAGGGCGCGGAGGACAGGCTTCTCCTCGACGTTCTGCTTTCGGCCAGGACCAAGCCCGGGCCGGCCGACGCCTTCCAGCCCAGCCATCTGTCTGAGACAGTCTACCTTTACGACGGCTCGGCTTCGCGCAATATCTCGGGCGATGAGGCGAGGCTGGATACCATCGGGCTCGGCAATCCTCCTGAGGAAATCCT
>DATCUA010000023.1:0-14270 GCA_036567645.1 Rectinemataceae bacterium
CAAGATATTACTTTTTGGCTTCGGACCGGACTACCTTGGCGGCAGCCTGCACGTCGGCCAGAACCTGGTCGATGGTTTTGGCTCCCGAGGCCACGGCCTGTGAACCGCGCATGAATGCGTCCGCAATTTTAATGTTGACGGCGTTGTCGAACCAAGGAGTGGAGCCCTTGGCTCCGTTGATCAGGTCGATGGCGGCTATGAGCTGGGGATAGGAGTTGTCCTTGTTCACTGCGCCGATGTAGGCAACGGGGGCGCCGACATCTTTGACGAACTTGACCATGTTCTCCTTGGAGAGAAGGAACTTGAAGAATTTTTCGGCAGCCTCGGGGTTCTTGCTGGTATTCGACATCATGAAGCCTTCAGGTGCGCCGGTAAGATAGCCAGGATCCCCCTTGCCATCGGCGAAGGCGGGAAAATTGAAGTAGCCGTAATCCGGCTTGGTCTTGGAAGCCTGGATGTAGGAGAATTCGGCCAGCTGGAGGTAGATGAGTGGAAGCTTGCCTGCTATGAACTGGTTGCGGACTTCGGTGTGCGTGAGGGATGTGGCGTTGGGTCCCATGTAGTCGACCAATTTTTGGAAGCGCTCGAGCACAACCTTGTAGCCGGGGTTGGTGAACTCGGCAGTGGCCTCGACGCAGTCCTTGGCGAAGACATCAGCCGGCAGGTATCGTTGGAACATGGTGCCCTGGTAGTGGGAGATTGCCCAAGCATCGGAGAGTCCCTCGAGAAGGGGGACGGCCCAACCCTTGGCCTTGAGCGTATCGAGTACAGCGATGAGTTCGTCGAACGTTGCGGGTGTCTTGGCGATCCCTGCTTTGGCGAAGATGTCCTTGTTGTACACAAAGACCTTGCCGTCGATAGTGAGAGGCATGCCATACGTGACGCCGTCGAAAGTGAATGGCTTTATCTGGGACTGGATGAAGGACTGAGCGAAGGCTTTGTCCTTGGCAAGCATGTCATTGAGAGGCTTCACCCTCCCCGACTTTACCAGGTTGTAGGCGAAGCTGTCCGACCACGACGTAAAGACATCCGGCACATCGTTGGAGGAGATGAGTACGCGGATCTTCTCCTTGTAGGAGTCGTTGACTACCGAATCCATCTCGATCTTGATGTTCGGATTCTGCTTTTCGAACTCGGCTACCACCTGGTTGAAGTAGCTAAATCTCGGCTCCATCGGCCAGCGGTGGAAGAACCGGATCGTGACCTTGCTCTGCGCGGTCGCGAACGAAAGGGCCATGAAGGCCAGAACTGCGGCCGCCATGATTCTTTTAGACATAGATGCCTCCTGGATATTGCTCTTGCCCGCGCCAGGCGCGGGGCGAGATGCCATGTTCAATACTCCATCTTCCACATGTAGCGGCGCACGGAGAGGGGGTGTCCGCGGTGCTCTGCGATGCGTTCGGCGTAGGTGCGAACCACCGCACCGAAAATCGGAGACGAGAAATAGCTCTTCAGGTCTGGATCAACTCCGGTCCAATCGAATTCCTCAGCGTCGACTACGGTGACCTTGCGGCTGAACTTTTCTGCAAAAGCCTGAGCCCTCACGTCCAAGGGTCTTGTCTCACCCGCCGTCTTCAAGAGCAGGAAAGGGACATCATAGTCGGTGATCTCGAAAGGCCCGTGGAAATACTCCCCGGAATGGATGGCCGCCGAGTGCACCCACTGCATCTCCTGGAGGAGGCAGATGGCGAAGGAGTAGGCTTCTCCGTACACGGGTCCCGATCCTATGGTGTAGATGATAGGCTCACGCTTGTGAGAGGAACCGAAGGCGTCCGCCTCGACGGCGAACTTGGCCTTGTTCCGATTGAAAATGCCCTGAAGATCCTTGGTCGCTTCGAGGGCCTTGGTGTAGAGGATCGAGGGCTGGAGTGATTGGAGAAGCCCAAAGACGAAACGAAGCGCCATACCGGCACGGTGGTCGTATGCGTCGGCTTCAGGTCCCCAATCGTAGTGGAGATCGAATTCAGCGGCCCTCCAGAGAGGGGAATCGGGCTTGAAGGAGTAGGCCACGGTGAGCGCCCCCCTCTTGCGGGCGAAGGTCGTGGCTTCCACAGTCTCTGGAGTGTTTCCCGAATGGCTACAAGTCACGACCACGCTATCTGGGCCAAGAGCCTTAGGTGCACGATGGATGAACTCGTTGGAGTTGAGCACGAAACTCGGAATGACTGTTTCCCTGTCAAAGATGTACTGCTGGTTGTACATATACGCAAGCGATCCGCCGCAGGCCACGAAGTATATATTTTTAGGATTCCTCGCTTTTACGGCGGCGATCGCTGAAGAAAGCAGAACCTCATGGTCGAGTGCCATAGAACGACTCCCTTATGTCATTATAATACATCTTATGATGTATTGAGTTGTATTGTACACAAGCGAGCAGAGTTGTCAATAGATAAACGAAAAAAAACGATAAAGGGACAAGGCTTTCAGTCGACTTGGATAGGAGCCAACTGACAGATGATTCGGTTGGGCACGAAGGGGTCCTGCGAAGATTCGGCGCCTCGAGCGTACCAGCAGGCTGGCTACTGCAACGCGCCATCCAGGGAATCAGCCGAGATGGCGGGTACCGGTCTGGATGGCCACCTGCCCTACCGGTACTCCTCCCAGGCCTTGATCTCGAAACCCTTCTGCCTCTGCGTCTCCAGCGCGTCGATGAACTGCCGCGCCACCTTTATGTTGGTGAAGAGGGGGATGTTGAAATCGACGGCCAAGCGCCGTATGAGGTAGTCGTTTTTGAGCTCCCGCGCCTTGTTGTTTTTAGGGATGTTGATGACCAGATCGAACTGGCGACCGCGGAGCATGGAGGCTATGTTGGGTTCGGCTTTCTCAAGAGGCCAGTGGAGGCTCGCGCAGGGGATGCCGTTGGTAGCGAGGAATCGGGCTGTGCCTTCAGAGCCGTTGAGTTCGTAGCCCATGGCATGGAGCTTCCTGGCGGAATCGAGGAATTCCACCTTGCCCTCGATCGGGCCAGTGGAGAGGAGAACCTTGCCTTTGGGGAGGCGGTAGCCCACCGAGAGGAGGGCTTTGAGGAATGCATCGTCCAGCTCGGAACCGATGCAACCCACCTCTCCCGTCGAGGCCATCTCCACGCCCAGTATGGGATCTGCTCCATGGAGGCGGGAAAAGGAGAATTGGGCGGCCTTGACGCCCACCCAGGGCAAATCCAGGGCCGAGGCCGGGGCCTCGGGCAACTGTGCGTCCAGGATAGCCCTGGTGGCGAGGTCGATCATGTTGACCCGGGATACTTTGGAGCAGAAGGGGAAGCTTCGCGAGGCGCGCAGGTTGCATTCTATCACCTTGATGCGGTTGTTCTGGGCTAGGAACTGGATGTTGAAGGGCCCGGTTATCTCCAGGGCATCGGCGATGCGTTCCGTCGTCCGGCGGATCTTGCGTATGGTCTCGATGTAGAGCCTCTGGGCAGGAAGGACGACGGTCGCGTCGCCCGAGTGGACGCCCGCATTCTCTATGTGCTCGGTGATGGCGTTGTAGACGATCTCCCCCCTCCTGGCCACCGCGTCTATCTCGATCTCCTTGGCGTTCTCCATGAACTTGGACACGACAACGGGGTATTCGGGGGACACCTCGGCCGCCTGCCCGAGGAAGGCCGAAAGCGAGCTCTCGTCCCAGGCTACGTTCATCGCCGCCCCGGAGAGCACATAGCTGGGCCTGAGCAGAACGGGATAACCTACCTGGGCGGCGAAGGCCTTGGCCTCCTCGACCGTTCGCAGCGAGGACCAGGCCGGCTGGTCTATGCCCAGCTCGTCGAGGAGGGCGGAGAACTTGTGCCTGTCCTCGGCCCTGTCTATGTTGGAGGGCGAAGTGCCCAGGATCACCGCGCCGGCATCGTAGAGCTTCATCGCCAGATTGTTGGGTATCTGGCCGCCCATCGAGAGGATGATCCCCTCGGGACGCTCGAAGGAGTAGACATCCAGGACCCGCTCCAGGCTCAGCTCGTCGAAGTAGAGGCGGTCGCAGACGTCGTAGTCCGTGCTCACCGTCTCGGGATTGCAGTTGAGCATGATGCTCTTCTTCCCCAGGGCTCTTGCGGTCTGAAGCGCGTTCACGCAGCACCAGTCGAACTCCACGGAAGAACCGATCCGGTAGGGCCCCGAGCCGGGCACCATCACGCCCGAACCCGAAGGGAGGACGTCGTCCTCCTTTCCCGAATAGCTTAGGTAGAGATAATTGGTCTCGGCTGGGTATTCCGCGGCGAGAGTGTCTATCTGCTTTACCGAGGGCCTGATATCCAGGGATTCGCGGTACGAGCGTAGGACGGACTCGGTCACGCCGAAGATCTTCGCTATGGCCGCGTCGGAAAATCCGTACCGCTTGGCCTCGAGGAGGAGTTGCCTCCCCAGACGACGCTTGAGAGAAACAGCCCGCGCTTTCCCAGCGGCCGCCTCCAGCTCGGACTCGGCTCGCCCTATCGCGGCTATCCTGTCGAGGAACCAGCGGTCTATCTTCGTGAGCCGGTGGACGGCTTCTACATCCCAGCCTTCCCTGAACGCCGTGTAGATGGCGAAGATTCTCCTGTCTGTTGGCTCGCTCAGGGCGCGCTTGATGGAGGTGTACTGTATTCCGAGGAATTTGGGATCGTCCGAGAGGCCCTCGGCGCCGATGCCCGTCATCCTCACCGCCTTCTGTATCGCCTCTTCGAAGTTCCTTCCAATGGACATAACCTCGCCCACGGACTTCATCTCCGAGCCCAGGTGGGTATCCACTTCCTTGAACTTGCCCAGATCCCATCGCGGTATCTTGACCACGCAGTAATCGAGGGCCGGCTCGAAACAGGACATGGTGGCCCGAGTGATCTTGTTGGGGATTTCGGAGAGCGAAGCCCCCAGGGAGAGCTTGGCCGCCACGTAGGCCAGGGGATAGCCCGTGGCTTTGGACGCCAGGGCCGAGCTACGGGAGAGCCTGGCGTTCACCTCGATGATCCTGTACTCTTCCGAGCGCGGGTCGAGGGCATACTGGATATTGCACTCGCCCACTATGCCGATCGAGCGGATCACCTCGATGGCTATGGAGCGAAGCCGGTGGTATTCTCCATCGGTGAGGGTCTGGGAAGGGGCTATGACGATGGATTCGCCCGTGTGTATACCCAGGGGGTCGAAATTCTCCATGTTGCACACGGTTATGCAGTTGTCGTACCTGTCCCGCACCACCTCGTACTCGATTTCCTTCCAGCCCCCGAGCCATTCTTCCACCAGAACCTGGGGCGCGATGGAGAAAGCCTTGCCACAGCGAGAAATGAGCTGCTTTTCGTTGGCGCAGAGCCCCGAGCCCGCCCCGCCCAGGGCGAAGGCGGCCCGGACCATGACCGGATAGCCTATCGCGCGGGCTGCATCTACAGCTTCTTCCATGGTCACAGCCGCCCTGCTGCGGGGCGTGGAGACTCCGATCTCTCTCAAGCGCTCGGCGAAGAGCTCCCTGTCCTCGGTGAGGCGGATGGCTTCTACGGGAGTGCCCAGAACCTCAACGCCGTGCTTGTAGAGGATCCCCTCATCGTAGAGGGCTATGCCGCAGTTCAGGGCCGTTTGTCCGCCGAAGGCGAGGAGGATGCCGTCGGGTCTTTCCTTTTCTATGACCTTCTTGACGAACTCGGGGGTTACGGGGAGGAAGTAGGTGGCATCGGCCATGCCCTCGCTCGTCTGGATGGTGGCGATGTTTGGGTTGATGAGGATGGTCCTCACGCCCTCTTCCTTCAACGCTTTCAAGGCCTGGGAGCCCGAGTAGTCGAACTCCCCGGCCTGCCCTATCTTGAGCCCTCCGGAGCCGAGCACGAGAACGGATTCGGGCTTTTTCATGCTACGCCTCCTGCGGCTCGCCCTTTCCTGCTCGCCCGGGCTTTCGCCTGGGCTACGAAGGCCTCGAGGAGGAATTTCGTATCCTGGGGGCCGGGACAGCCCTCGGGATGGAACTGGACGGCCGAGAAAGGACCCTTCCTCGACCGGATTCCCTCTATGGTCCCGTCGTTTCCGTTGACGAACCAGGGCTCCCAGCCCTTGGGCAGAGAGTCTTCGCGCACGGCATAGCCGTGGTTCTGGCTCGTCATGTAGCAGCGCCTGGTGCCCACTTCCTGAGCTGGCTGGTTCTGGCCCCGGTGCCCGTAGGGCAATTTGTAGGTGTCGGCCCCGGCCGCGAGGCCCAGGATCTGGTTGCCCAGGCAGATGCCGAACACGGGCTTGTCCTCCGAAAGGAACCGGCGCACGGCCGCTATCGTCTTGGTGCAGGCCTTGGGGTCGCCCGGGCCGTTGGAGAGGAATATGCCGTCGTAGTCCAGTCCACGCAAATCCGAGTCCCAGGGAAGCCTGATCACGGAAGCTCCTGCGCCGAGGATGATGCGGAGTATATTCGCCTTCACCCCGCAGTCCACGACGGCTATCCTCGGTCCTGGAGCCCCGGGGGCGTACACCTTCGGCTCGGCGCAGGAGACTTCGGCAACGAGGTTCCTGTCCTCGTTCTCCTCGATCGGCTCGATATCCTCCGCTCCTTCTACGATGATCTTGCCCCGCATGACTCCGTGGGAGCGCAAGGCACGGGTGAGTGCCCTTGTATCGATCCCAGAGATGCCCGGAACGCCTTCCTCCTCCATCCACGCCGAGAGGCTCGACCTTGAACTGTAATGGCTCGGCTCTTCGCAGAGTTCGGATACCACCAAGCCGGACACCTGAGTCCTGTCTGATTCCAGCATCTTGGGGATGCCCATGCGGTCGGCTCCGCGCTGGGGGACGCCATAGTTGCCCACGAGGGGATAGGTGAGCACAAGGATCTGCCCTCGATACGAGGGATCGGTGAGGGATTGGGGGTAGCCCACCATGCCTGTGGAAAAGACCACTTCCCCCGGGCTGGATTTCGGAGATCCGAAAGAAACGCCTCTGAACTCGGTTCCGTCGGCTAAGACGAGGATCGCGGACCTAGGCTTGGATCGCATGCAACCTCCTTCGGGGCGAGAGGCTCCCCTGCGGCGTGCGCCCACGCTACCCCGTTTCGGGATTTCGTTTCAAGAGGGGAATAGGGTATTTATGTAATAAAATTGCATATTTATTCATATCGAATCGACAAAGACCTCACCGGAACCGGCGGCCAAGTATCGGGGAGGTGATACTTCCTGAGAAGCCGGATGTAGTCCTCTGGTTCATCCAAGTCTTCGAGCACACCTTCGTTCCCCGTTTCGACCATGATATGTCCGCCCCTTGAGAGCAGATCGGCAAGGCGCTCGCCCGGGGCGTGATTCAGCATAGGGTGGATCCATGAGCCAGGAAAGAGCACTGGATGCCCTCGACGGCCGCTTCTAGCCGCAGCGAAAGCAGGCTTCGCGCCTCCGCTCCATGCGTCCCAGGCAGCTTGGAGAAAGGCGTAATCCTCGGGCTGCGCGAAGGGCATGTCCGCAAGGTGGAGGAAAAAGCCTTCGATGGGCTGAAGGGGGGATCTGCCCTCGAGGAGGGCGCGGATCCCTGCCTGGGCGGAACCTACCATGCCCGAGCTCCAGTCCGGATTCTTAGCCAGCTGGAGCCGCTCCATGCCTTCCAGGGCTTGGGCGGTCTTGTCGGCCCCGCTACCAAGCACGACGACGACCGACTGGCAGGCTTCCAGCGCGACGCGCGCGCTGCGGCGGAGCGTGGCCTCCCCCGCCAACGGAAGGAGAAGCTTGTCTCCGCCCATCCGGGAGCCACCGCCAGCCGCTAGGAGGATGCAGGGGAAGTCCGAGCGGAAGGCCACGGCAACGCCTTAGCGGCCGAAAGCCGCTAGGAAAGCCGAAAGCCGAGCGAGCTCTTCGCGAACCCTCTCGGGGGCGGGTCCGCCTGTCTGGTTCCTCCTGTCTACACAGGCACGCGGCTCGAGATACGCCTTGAACTCATCGGGTGAGAATGCTGGGGCGGAAAAGGCCACGCGCACACGCTCAAGATCGTCATCGGACAATTCCGACAGCTTTCGGCCCGAGTCCAGTGCTATGGCTACCAATTCCTTTGCGGCCTGATAGGCAGTCCTGAATGGCAAGCCCTTGGCTACAAGGTACTCGGCGGCGTCCGTAGCGTCGAGGAAGCCTTCGTCTACCGCAGCTCGCATCCGCCTAGTCTCGGGCACCAGGGCCGATACCATTGCTGCGAATGCCTTGAGCATTCCGGTCATAGTGTCTTCGATGTCGAAAAAGAGCTCCTTGTCCTCCTGAAGGTCCCGGTTATAGGCATAAGCTAGGCCCTTCTGCATGACGAGGAGGGCTTGCAGGTCCCCGAAGACCCGGGCCGACTTGCCCCTCGCGAGCTCGGCGGGATCCGGATTGCGTTTCTGCGGCATGATGGAGGAGCCGGTGGATGCCGCGTCGGAAAGCCGGGCGAAGCCATACTCCGAGGAGGTCCAGAGCGCGATGTCCTCGCAGGCACGCGAAAGGTGAACCGCGACGCTCGCGCAGGCTGCGGCGTAATCCACGCAGAAATCCCTGTCGGAGACGGCGTCCATGGTGTTGCGGGAAGGCCTGGCGAATCCGAGGGCCGCCGATGTCGATTCCCTGTCGGTTGGCAGGCCCGATCCTGCCAAGGCGCCCGAGCCGAGCGGGCATTCGTCCGCGCGCCTGCGGCCCGCCACCAGCCGGTCGTGGTCGCGCTCAAGGGCTGCGGCCCAGGCGAGGAGGTGGTGGGCCAGGGTGAGGGGTTGGGCTCTCTGAAGGTGGGTGTAGCCCGGCATGATGGTCTCCACGTTCGCGGAGGCCAGTTCCAGGACGGCCTTCAAGGCTGCCATGACCAAGCCGGCCGTGGCGTCGAATGCGCGCAAGGCGTGGAGCCTGAAGGCTACAGCCACCTGGTCGTTCCTGCTCCTGCCCGCATGGACGGCTTTGCCCACCTCGCCCAATCGCCTCGTGAGCTCGGTTTCTATAAAACTATGCACATCCTCGCTTTCGGGATCGACCTGAAGCCGTCCGCCCCGTGCCTCGGCCAGCATGGCCTCGAGCTCGACAACGATAGCCTCGGCCTGGGCAGATGGCAGGATCCCCGTCTTCCCCAGCATGGAGGCATGGGCTATGGAGCACTCGAGGTCTTCGGGAAGAAGCCTCGTGTCGATAGGAAGCGAGGAGAGGAAGCTCTCCACGTCGGGATGCAAGCCCCCGGACTGGGTGGCGGGCGAAATTCCTCGGCCCGCTTTCTGCCAAAGCTTGGACATGGCTTCTCCTTGATGCGAGCCGATGCGGCTCCGTTGGACTATACCTCGCGGCTGCGAGACGCGCCATATCCGCAGTGCATCGGCAATGCTCCCCGATCGAGCCTCAATCGCCCGAAGGAGCGGTGTAGCCCGAATTGCCTGGCTTGAGCACATCGGGGCCGGAGGCGGTACCATGGGCCGCTATGCGCGCGTTGAGCCTCGCCCTCACCTTGGTGGGAAGGCCGAAGAGATTGATGAAGCCAGTCGAGTCCTTGTGCGAGAACAGGGGGCCGGTCGTAAAAGAAGCCAGGCTGGCGTCGTAGAGCGAATAGGGGGACGTGGCGCCGGCCGAGAGTATAGAGCCCTTGTAGAGCTTTACCTTGACTGTGCCCGTGACGACGCTCTGCGTCGAATCCACGAACGCCCTGAGAGCACTGCAGAGGGGCGAAAACCACTCGCCCTCGTAGAGAATCTCGGCGAAGCGCTGAGCCACCGTGGTCTTGAAGGAAAGCGTCTTCTTGTCCAGGCAGAGCTGTTCCAGCTTATCGTGGGCTTCCATGATGATGGCGCCGCCCGGGGTTTCGTAGACGCCGCGGGACTTCATGCCAACCACGCGATTCTCGACCATGTCCACCAAGCCCACGCCATGGGCTCCGCCTATCTTGTTGAGCTTGGCTATGAGGGCCACGGGGTCGAGGCGGCTGCCATTCACGGAAACCGGCACTCCGCCCTCGAATCCCAGGGTGACGTATTCGGCCTTGTCCGGCGCCTTTTCGGGCGGGACGGTCATCTTGAGCATGCCTTCGAACTTGGGCTCGTTGGCGGGATCTTCGAGATCCAGGCCCTCGTGGCTGATGTGCCAGAGGTTGTCGTCCCTCGAATAGGAATCGGACTTCTTCATCGGGACGGGGATATTGCGCTTTTCGAGGTACTCGATCTCCTCTTCCCTGCTCGCGATATCCCAGATCCTCCAGGGGGCTATGACTTCCATCTCGGGAGCGAAGGCCTTGACTCCCAGCTCGAATCTCACCTGGTCGTTCCCCTTGCCCGTGCAACCGTGGGCTACAGCATCGGCGCCCTCGGCGAGAGCTGTCATCGCTAGTCCCTTGGCGAGCAAGGGGCGCGCGGCCGATGTGCCGAGGAGGTACTTCTTCTCGTAGGGACTCCCCGCCTTCACCAGGGACCAGAGGTACTCGGTGACGAATTCCTGCTTCTGGTCCAGGCGGATGAACTTGCTCGCCCCCGATGCGAGAGCCCGCTTTTCCATCGCTTTCCAGTCGGCCTCTTGGCCCACGTCGCCGCAGACGGCAACGACTTCGCAGTCATAGTTTTCCTTGAGCCAGGGGACGATCACGGTGGTGTCGAGTCCGCCTGAATATGCCAGGACTATCTTTTTCATATTCTTCTCCTTGTGATGGATGGATTTCGCGCGGAGCCTCCTGTCCAAAGGCAGATCCGCCGGCTCGCATCGCTCGTCTATGACAGGAGCGCTCGGCCGATCGGTTCAACTCCTACGGAGGCGGACTCCATGGCCGAGCCGGGCGAAACGTTCGGGGCTCAAGCATGCGCGGGAAGAGACTGAAGATGCCAGATCGCATATGGTATGCATTTCGTCGCATATTTTATGCATATTTTTTAAAATAATCAAGGGGTTTATGCATTTAGTTGCAAAAACCGGCCCGAAACGCCGTATTAGCGCCTCGGGCCGGCCGTATGTGAATAATCGAAACAGCTCAGGCGGTCATTTCCACTTCGCCAAATCCAATTCTTTCTCGCTCTTGGCGACGATGGCGGAGCCTACTACGTCGCCCGTCACGTTGAGGCAAGTGCGGCCCATGTCCAGAAGGGCGTCGATACCCAGGATCATGGCGTACGCGGCAGCTACGTTGGAGCCCTCGGTGACCTTGAGGCCGATCGACTCGAGGACCATGAGGAGCATGATTGCGCCGGCCCCGGGTACTCCGGCTGTGCCGATCGAGGCCAGGGTGGCGGTGAGGACGACCATACCCTGCTGGGCGAAGGTCAGGGGCTGTCCTATGGCGTTGCCGATGAACATGGCGCAGACGCCCAAGTATATGGCAGTGCCGTCCATGTTGATCGTGGCGCCCAACGGGAGTGTGAAGGAGCAGATGCTCCTCGGGATGCCCAGGTTTTCCTCGGCGCAGCGCATGGTCACAGGCAGGGTGCCGCTCGAGGAGCGTGTTACGAACGCGGTGATCATGGCCTCGTTGGCTCCCTTGAGGAACTTGATGAGCCCGAGCTTCCACACGGCCAGGAATCCGCCGTATACACCCACGAGATGGAGGATGAGACCGAGATAGACCGTGAGTGTAACCATGAGCAAGGGGCCTATCGCCTTGGCCCCCTGCTGGGCGAAGACCTGGGCTATCAGGACGAAGACGCCGATTGGCGCGTACTGCATTATCCCGCCTACCACCTTGTACATGGTCTCGGCAGATGCGTTGACCACATCGAGGAGCATGTCGCCCGACTTGGCCAAGGACTTGTTTGCGGAGTCTTTGACATACGAGAGGGCAAGTCCGAAGACGACGGCGAAGAATATGATCGGGAGGACGTCGCCCTTTGCGAGAGAATCGATGGGATTCGTCGGTACGATATTGAGGAGAATTTGGGCAATGGGAGCTACGGCAGCTTCCTTGCCCTTCACTGCCGCGTCGCCCACGATGTTGAAGCCCGCTCCCGGCTGGAAGATATTGGCGAAGATCAGGCCTATGACGACGGCGAAGGCGCTCGTGAAGAGGTAGTAGATCATGATCTTCACTCCTACCTTCCCGAGTCGCGATGGAGCTATGCTCGCGGCTCCTGCCACAAGCGAAAGCAGTATGACGGGCACCACGATCATCTTGAGAAGCCTCACGAAGAGGTCGCCGAAGAACTTGGAATTGTCCACGAAGGGTTTGACCGCTTCGGGGAAGAATCCCAGCACGACGCCAACGATTGCTCCGAGCACGAGCCCGATGAGGATTCGGGCGAGGAGGTTGGATTTGAAGTACCAACCCAGAATGCCCGATTTTTCCTTTTTCTCTGCCATCTGGATCCTCCTTGGAGAGTATGGGCTCCGGGGCATCGGAACCCCGGAAGCGCGGAGTCCATGATATACCGGAATCCGCAGACGCGCAATTTTTATCGATGGGTCTACGCGCATGGGGTATCGCAATAAAGCTCGGCAGGAAGTACTATGGACCCATCATGGAAAAGACCCGGAAAACCATTGGAGTCCTCGGCGGCATGGGTCCCGAAGCCACAGCCATGTTTTTTTCCAAGCTCGTGGAAGCCGACACGGCCGGTCGGGACCAGGACCACATCCACATCGTCGTAGAATGCGACCCGAGCATTCCGGACAGGACAGCCCATCTCGTCTCGGGCGGGGCCGATCCTCTCCCGGCTATGATACGGTCTACTGAGCGGCTGGAAGCGGCCGGGGCGGAGATTTGCGGCATACCGTGCATGACAGCCCACGCCTTTCTCCCCCGGCTTCGAGCCGCCACCCGCTTGCGCTTCGTCTCGGCCTTGGAAGTATTGGCCGAACGCTTAGACTCGGAACACCCATCGATTCGGAAGCTGGGCATCCTGGCCACCTTGGGATCCCGCCAGGCCCGCATCTACGAGGACAACTTGCCAGGATTCGAGATCCTCTGGCCGAGTGCGGAAGAGCATTCGAGCCTCGTGATGGAGGCCATCTACGGAAAGGAAGGCATAAAGGCGGGCAACAGGGGCGAGAAGCCGAAAGCCCTTCTCCTCCAGGCGGCCGAGAGCCTGCGTCGTACGGGAGCCCAGGCGATCGTGGCGGGATGCACGGAAGTGCCGCTCGCCATTTCTCAGGAGGATCTCGATGTGTTGTTCCTCGATCCCATGGACATACTTGCTAGGGCTCTCGTCGACGCGACGCGCTCCGGGTAGTGTCACACTGTTTCGCATCCTGCTTCTAGGTATAAGCCCAACACAATCTTCGTGACACTAGCCTCAGCCTTCCAGATCGCCGCCCCGGCCTATCCTCTCCTTTTCCTTGAGGTTCCTTACGAAATCCTCCAAAAACCTCCTTGCCATATCCTTGCATCCCAAACCGAAAGCGAGGGCTAAGCCGAGGGCTACTGCGCCGAAAAGGAGAATGAAGATCGTCGATACTATAGTCTGTCCCAGACCGAGCTGATCCATGGCCATGGTCGCTACGATTGCGAAACCGGCGTACTTGATTGCCTTGCCCAGAGGAACAGGATTGCGCATAGCCGCGTTTCGCGCGATTGTGATGAAAAAGTTGGACAGGAAGGTCACCACGACGACGCCTATCACCACGATGATTGTGGTAACGATGAGGTTGGGGAGGGCTGAACTAATCCAAACAGAGATCGAGTTGGCCGCGCCCTCGTCCAGTCTCGCAACGGTATTCGAGAGGACGATGACCATAATCACCCAGTAGGCCAGGATCCCTGTCAGCCTCGACGGGGCGTATTCGACATTTCCTTTACGTAAAATACCTGTCAACCCTGTCTTGTCGCTAAACCTATCGAACCTCAGGGCTGAAAGCAACTTGGGAAGAAGGAACCTAGCGAATCGGGCAATGATCCACCCCACAGCGAACGTGAAAGCGGCTCCCGCAATTGGTGGAAGGGCTCTAAAAAAAGCAGCGGCAGAATCGATCATATCGCTTAAATTCATGATGCTTCCTCCCTCTTCTCAGCCTCGCCTTCGGTGACGAGCCTATGTATCTCCTCTATTCCCATACCCTCTATGCCGAGGGTGCGAACCGTCCTGCCTGAGTTCCTGTAGTCCGCCCCGGTCATCAGCTCGGCCAGGTCTATGATCATGTCGATGGTGGGAGTCGAGACGCCTAGCATAGAGCCGATGGAGGACATAGGCACGAGGCTCATCGGAACGTCTTCCCAGATATAGCGGTGGTCAATGGAAGCGGGAGCCATGATACCAAAGTATCCCGTCGTGGCCTTGATAGCTGAAAAAAGATCCGATCCTGGGGAATCGTAGGTGAGGTAAAGCCATTCTCGCGCCGAGACGGTGCGTATGCCAAGGGCCTTGGCCACGGCTAGCCTCTCCCCATCAATCTTCTCCAAGACCTTAGCTACGGCAGGCGAAATGCCTTGGATATAGTACTCGAAATT
>DATCUA010000024.1:0-2959 GCA_036567645.1 Rectinemataceae bacterium
CCTCGAGCTCATCGTCGTGGGCGGCAACAGGGCTTTGTACGCGGGCCTGGACCTGAGCTTCACCAGCGACATCATCCCCGGCTTCGGTCCCCTTTCGGGACTCCACGCCGCCTTGAGCGCATGCGGAAAGCCTTGGCTCTATCTGTTGGCCTGCGATATGCCCCGGTTTTCGATCGCCTGGCTCAAGTATTTGCTCGCTTCGGCTTCGGGTTCCGGAGGGGAAGGAATGCCGGATACCCTGGCCGTTGCAGCATCTTTCGGACCTCATGTCGAGCCTTTCCACGCCCTCTACTCGAAGGCCTGTCTTGATCGTCTGGAAGCCTATATCGCTGGTGGATGTCAGGGCGGGCGCCGCCCATCGATACAGGGATTCCTCCGCCGGATAGGAGCCCTCCTGGTTCCGGAATCGGAGCAGGCGGGCCTCGGCTTGGATAGAGAACTGTTCTTGAACATCAATACACCTGAACAGCTCACTTTATAAATGAAAATCCCTTGACTTCCCCATCCGTCCGAGGTAGAAGGGAACTGCGGGCGGTTCGCGCGCCCGCATCGATTTCCGAACCGGGTACCCTTCGGTTATCCATGGGACCCGGTCTTGGGTTCCGGCGTCGTCCGGGCTCGAAGGTGGGAGTGGAAACGCTTCCGCCTCCCGCCTCGCTCCACCCGGGGCAAGGCATCGGAAAGGAGTCGATCGTTCATACCTCGCGGAGCGACCCCCTTTAGGAGGCGATCATTCCGCCAAGGAGGCAGGAGCGATGCCAGACTCCCCTGAAAAGAGGAAAGCCTCGAGCTTCCTCGACAAATCGCAATCAAGAAAAGAGTTCCTCAAGATGACGGGCGGAGGCCTAGCCGGCCTCATCGTCGCCGTTTCCCTGGGCGGAGCCTCCAAATGGGAGGATCTGGAAGCCAAGGACGTGAGGGTGTGGGCCCGCCCAAGCGGGGTCATCGTCCACGATCCCAACCGCTGCGTGGGATGCAAGCGATGCGAGTTCGCCTGCTCGGTCAAGAACCTCGGAAAAGCGAGCGCACACCTCTCCAAGATCAAAGTCTCGCGTAACCTCAATTTCGGAGTAGAGGGATCGAGCTCGGCCTTTGCGTACGCGGACGGTCAGCACGGCAATTTCCGAATCGTGGCGGAGACCTGCAGGCAATGCGAGAAGCCCGCATGCGGGAACGCATGCCCGATGAATGCCATATACGCCGACAAGGCTACGGGAGCGAGGATAGTGGATACGCGCAAGTGCGTGGGCTGCGGCAAATGCGTGCTCGCCTGCGCCTGGTCCCTCCCCACCGTCGACACAGAGACGATGAAATCAGGCAAGTGCACGAGCTGCGAAGGCGATCCGGCCTGCGTCAAGGCCTGCCCAACCGGGGCTATCCGCTTCCTCAGTTACGATGAAGCTGAAAAGTTGCTTTGGGGAGCCGAGGCTGTCTCCGGAGCCACGGCTGTATCCGGCGCCAGCGCCGCTGCGAAATAGGCAAGGAGGACAAGGATGCAAGCATTCGGATACACCGGAAAGATTCTCCGCGTCGATCTCTCCTCGCGCAGGACATGGACCGACGACACCATGAAATACAAGGCCTTCATAGGCGGCGAAGGCATGGCCATGAAGATCATGTGGGACGAGGTGCCCCCCGGCACTCATCCCTTCGCCCCCCAGAATAAGATAGTGTTCGGGACAGGCCCCCTCTGTGGCACCGGAGTCCCCTGCTCCGGCAGGACCAACATCACGAGCCTCCTTCCTTCGAGCCCCTTTTTCGGCATTACAAGCTCCCACATGGGCGGCTACTTCGCCACGGAGCTCAAGTACGCCGGCTGGGATCTCATCGTGATCGAAGGCCAAGCGAGCGGCCCGGTCTGGCTACGCATAGAAGACGACAAGGTGCGCATCGAGGACGCGCGCTGGATCTGGGGCAAGGGCATTTTCGACACACAGGCCATGATAGCCTCCTTCATGGGCAAGGAAGCCCAGGTAGCAGCCATAGGACAGGCGGGCGAAAACCTCGTCAACCTCTCCGTCATCAGGACGGGCACATCTCATTCGGCCGGAGGGCATGGCGGAGTCATGGGCTCCAAGAACCTAAAGGCCATCGGAGTCAAGGGCACGGGCTCGGTGAAGATAGCGGCCGATCCCAAAGCCTGGTTGGATTTGGATGCCTACATGATGAGTATCATCGGCGCCAATAACCAGATGGTCGTTCCTTCCACTCCCCAACCCTGGGCCGAATACTCCGATAAAAGCTCGCGCTGGACAGGGCGCAAGGGACTGTTCTGGGGGGCAGCGAACCCGCCCGTGGAGACAGGCGAATGCGATCCCCACGACATGCAGTCCGTGGGCCTGAGAACCCAGAAGGCTATATTCGACCTTGGCGCGGGGGCGGAGAAGTACACGGTGAGGATGGGAGGATGCTCCCACTGTCCGATCCGCTGTCATTCCCAGCTCAAGGTGCCCCAGCTGGAGAAGTATGGCTTCGATCCCTATGTCTCCAACACCTGCGTGGGCTGGTCGGGGCCTCGCGGCGTCATGTTCAACGGCATCAAGGAATTCGACGGCAACGGGGCGGATTCCTCCATCGTCGGCAACGCCATCGGTACGACGCTGGCGGACGACTACGGGGTCTGGTGCAACTACGCCCAGATCGGCCGAGACATGAAATACTGCTGGGACAAGGGAGTGTTCAAGCGTGTCCTGCCCGCGGACGAATACGCTTCCATACCCTGGGACAAGCTTATCAATGGGGACGCCACCTTCCTCGTGGATTTCTATGACAGGGTCGCCTTCAAGAAGGGGGAATTCTCCCATATCGCAGATGGCTCGGCATGGATAGCCAAGCGCTGGAACCTGGGAGACGACTACTGGAACGACAAGAACGGAAAGCTTTGGACCAGGGGCGGGTATCCAGTGCACCATTCGAACGAGGCAGGCGCCCAGGTGGGAGCCCTGATATCCTGTTTCTC
>DATCUA010000025.1:0-2175 GCA_036567645.1 Rectinemataceae bacterium
GGCCATGCGCTGGGGCAACGACGCCCGCGCCAAGGCCTACCACACTCCGGCCGACACGCCCGAGGCCGTTGATCCCGGGGCGGTGGAGGCATTGATCCGGCTGGGAGTGCGCTTCGCCGAAGATATCGACTCGCCGGCTGACGCGCCGAAGCGCCCATGAAGAGCCGAGCGACCAGCGAGCTTGACAGCCTATGTCGATGCAGTAGACTTTTCATCGCTATTTATATGTTTCCTAAACAGCCTGGAGCTTGGTTTCCGGGCATGGCCGCAATGATGCGTGTTTGCGAGGTATAGCTTGGTCGACCTTAGCACCATCACCGTCCTGGTCATCGATGAGAAGCGCGGCCGCGCGGACGGGGTGAGGGAAGCGGTACAGCGCATCCTGCCCGATGCCACGATCCTGGTTGCGCGCCCAGGAGACCCGTGGATGGAAATGGCGGCCTCGCGAGACCCGGACATGATCTTGGTAGATACATCGACGCCCGGCGCCGATGGTTTGGACATCTGCCGTCGATTGAAAAAAGATGAGCGGCTCTCGGCCATCCCCGTCGTCGCGATGACGAATCGCGAAGCTTGCATGGACACGCTATCCAGCGCGCTGGAAGCCGGAATCCAGGGTTTCCTCGTAGAGCCCCTGGATCCCGCCCAGCTGCTCGCCCAGATCCTATCCATGGCCCGCCTTAAAAACTCCAGCCGCGAAAGCCAGAGAGAATTCGATCGAATGCTCTCGATGAAGGCCGGTCACGAGAGCGCCCTCCACGCGAGCGAAAAAAAGTACAAGGCCCTGATCTCCAGGATGATGAACGCTTTCGCGTTGCACGAAATGATCTTCGACGACCGGGGAGAGCCGGTCGATTACCGGTTTTTGGAGGTCAATCCAGCGTGGGAGCGGGTGGTCGGCATAGAAGCCAATAAAGTGATTGGCAAGACAATCAAGGAGATAATGCCGACAATCGAGGAGAAGTGGATCCGATTGTACGGAAGAGTCGTCAAGACGGGGATATCAGAGGAGTTCACGGACTACAACGCCGCAACCAACAAGTATTACGAGGTCTATGCTTTCGCCGTTTCCGGCGATCAGTTCGCGGTGTTCTTCAACGATGTCACTCCGCAAATCAAGACCGATCTCAGGCTGAAAGAGAGCGAGGAAAAGTTCAGATCCATAGCGGAAGCCCTATCCGACCTGATCGCGCTGACGGACGAAGCGGGAGTGATCGCCTACGCTTCTCCGGCTTCGTCTTCAATTTTCGGCGCTGATCCGAAGGAGATGGCAGGAAGGCATTTTACGGATTTCGTCGCGGATTCCTCCATCTCGAAGGCGATCGAGGCTTTCCGGGCCGCCATCTCGGGAGAACAGAGGATCTCGAAGCAGGAATTCCTCTTGAAGCGGCTGGATGGATCTCTGTTCTTCGGAGAAGTGACCGGCGCCGCACACACGATAGGATCGACTCATGGCGCGCTGGTGACCATACGCGACATAGACGAGCGCAAACAGGCGGAAAAACAGAAGCAGAAGCAGCAAGCTCGCCTGCAGAGCTTCGTTCGGATCATCCAGCATCAGTCGGACAGCATCCAGCAGTTCCTCGATTACGCCCTGGAAGAACTGATACAGCTCACGGAAAGCCAGATAGGATATATTTGCTTCTACAACGAAAACAAAAAAGAATTCACCCTGAACACCTGGTCGAAGAGCGTTATGGAACGATGCTCCCTGCCTCCGGACTCGAAAGTCTACCGACTGGAGAATACCGGCATCTGGGGCGAGGCGGTGCGCCAGCGCAAGGAGATCATCGTCAACGATTTTTCGGCTCCCGATCCGCTCAAGAAGGGCTATCCCGATGGCCATGTGCACCTGCGCAATTTTCTCACGGTGCCGATATTCGAGGAAAATCAGATCGTGGCCGTGGCCGGGGTAGGCAACAAGGACGGCCAGTACGACGAAGATGATGTGCTCCAGATGCGGTTGCTGATGAGCAATGTCTGGAAGGAAGTGGTCAACAAGAAGGGCGTCCTGGCCCTGGCGGAAAGCGAGAAACGCTTTTCAATCGCCCAGGAGCTATCGCCCGACGGGTTCACCATCCTGCGGCCTATCAGGAACGAAGCGGGCGTGGTGGAGGACTTCATCTGGGTGTACGAGAATCCGGCTGTGGCTCGGATTAACGGGACGGTCCCTGG
>DATCUA010000026.1:0-3269 GCA_036567645.1 Rectinemataceae bacterium
CGGAAAAAGCAGCCGCCGAGCGCGCGGCCGCCGAGCGCGCGGCCGCCGAGAAACTCGCGGCTGAAAAAGCAGCCTTCGCGGCCCTCCCGGCACCGAGCTTCAAACTCAGCCTCAAGCCCCAATACTTCAGCCCCGATGGCGACGGCCAAGACGATACCCTCATCGTATCCATAGAAAGCTCGGCGCCAGCCGGCTTCTCGGATTGGAAGTTCGAGATATTCGAAACCGCCGTTGTGGAATCCGCCAAGGCTGGAACGACGGCGCCTGGCAGGCTCTTCGCCTCCTGGAGCGGCAAGGGAGCCCCGCCCGCGTCGATCTCCTGGAACGGAAGATCCTCGCGCGGCGAGACAGTGGAGTCGGCAACCGACTACAGCTACCGGATGACGGCCACCGACTCGCGCGGCAAATCGGGAAGCGCAGGTGGTACCTTCACGGTAGACGTCCTCGTCATACGCGATGGAGACAAGCTCAAGATCAATGTGCCCTCGATCGTCTTCAGAGCCAATTTCGCCGATTTCATAGGCCTGTCCACGGACGTAGTAGACAAAAACGAACAGGTCGTATCGAGGATAGCCCAAATACTGAACCGCTTTCCCGGCTACAGCATCGAAATACAAGGCCACGCCAACAGCATCAGCAAGATTTCGGGCCTCTCCCAAGCCAAGATCGATGCCGAGGAGAAAAACGAGCTCATTCCCCTGTCCAAGGGCAGGGCCGAGTACGTCAAGGCCATGCTCATACGCTTCGGCGTGGACGCCACGCGCCTGAGCGCCGTAGGCCTCGGCTCCAGCAAGCCAGTAGTGAAATTTTCCGACGCGGAAAACCGCTGGAAGAATCGACGCGTCGAGTTCGTGCTGATCAAGAAGAAATGAGGCGCCAGCCGCCCGAGGAGTATCTATGATCGAAACGAGTTACGCTTATACGCGCACGGATAGCCAGACCATGGAAAAAGTAGTCGACGACGACCGCGTCAACATCAACCACATCGTCGTCGAGCCCGGGAAGGCCGTCCCCACCCATGTGTCCAACTCTCACGTGCACCAGATAATAGTGCGGGGCACATTGAGCCTTTCCCTGGAAGATGGTCCCTTCTGCCACTACCCGGCGGGTAGCATCGTGGCTGTGCCCTTCGACCAGAAAATGGTAATACAGAACCAGGGCCCCGAGGTGTTGGAGTTCTTCGTCGTCAAGGCGCCCAATCCCCGGAACATGCCTCCTACTAAGAGCATCTGAACATAGGACGACGGTCTTCGATCAGGGCGCCGCGTGCCTCTCCCACTCGAAATGAGCCCTGTCCTTCTTGAGCGCCGTTTCGGGATTCTTTTGCATGCCGAAGTAGTTCCATAGGTCGGGCGTGAAATACTCGGGGGCAAGACGCTCGGGGACGGGCCCGCCCGATGCGCCGCCGCGGTCTGCCGCCAGCTCGAACAGATGGTTCCAGCTTACCACATCGAAGCGGATCGGCAGATCGAAGGGGCCGGATACCCTCCTCAACACGTGCTTGACGCCGAAAGCCCTCGGATCGTAGTCCTGGGCCGTCTCGTAGGCAACTTTCACACCGCGCTCGCGCTCCGAGTCGAGCACGATCTCAACGCTCTCGATATCTTTGACCCCGAACATGATCCTCTGGAGCGACAGGCCCCCCGTGTAGAGAATCCTGCTCAGGAACGCCATGAAGGATTTGGTCTGGTTGCGCTCCCTCTCCCAGACGGGATGGTAGGCCAGATGGACCCTGCCCGAGGGATCGACGGCTGCGCGATAGTACAGGGCTATTATGGGCCCGAACTCGGGCGGGCACCTGAACTCCGGGGCGAACCTGGCCGAATCGCGCGCTCGGCGCTTTCCATGACCGCTTCATAGGCTTTTATAATCCCGGCGGGAGGGGGGATCAAGACGGAGCGGGAGCTAGCCTGCCTAAGCAAGATTGGACGTAGATCCTGTTCAAATCATCGAAAAGGCCGCAACGAGCATGATCTGAGAGTAGAGAATTGCTGACACCTAGCCTTCCGACATGGTGTAGAACAGAGATCGATCGAGTGCGCGGAGCCTGGTCCGTGATCGTTTTATCCTACTCTTGTCTGCTCAAACCTACTATGACATACTGAGATTAAATATTGAGGCAATGTATCTATCCCACCTGGAGCGGAGACTAGCACGTGGCAGAACCATGGGTATCGGTCGATGAGGTCGCGATCCACCTGGGAGTGGTCAAGGACTCGATCTATAGGTGGATCGAGAACAAGGCCTTACCGGCCCACAAAGTCGGACGGCTCTGGAAGTTCAAGCTCAGCGAAATCGACGAATGGGTCAAGGCGGGAAAAGCCGGCGGCTCGGATGTTCAGGAGAAATAAAGAATGGCTCTCAAGAAATCTGACCTCTATTCCTCCATTTGGGCTTCATGCGATGAACTGCGCGGCGGCATGGACGCGAGCCAGTACAAGGACTACGTCCTCTTCATGCTCTTCATCAAGTATATCAGCGACAAGTACGGGAACAGCGCGGACTTCGCCCCGCCGGTCGTCATCCCCAAGGGCGCGAGCTTTAACGACATGCTCAAGCTGCGCGGCAAGAGCGACATAGGCGACAAGATCAATACCCAGGTCATCGCTCCGCTCGTGCAGGCGAACGCGCGGCTCGCGCGCAGCGACTTCCCGGACTTCAATGATTCCAACAAACTCGGCGAGGGCCAGGCCAAGGTCGACAGGCTCACAAACCTCATCAACATCTTCGCCAGCCCCGCGCTCGACTTCTCGCAGAACCGGGCAGAACACGACGACATCCTGGGCGACGCCTACGAGTACCTGATGAAGCACTTCGCCACTGAGAGCGGGAAGAGCAAGGGCCAGTTCTACACCCCCGCCGAGGTGAGCCGGGTCATTGCCAAAGTGATCGGCATATCGCCTGAGAAGACGAAGGCTTCCACCACCGCCTACGACCCGACCTGCGGATCGGGCTCACTCCTTCTTAAGGTGGCCGCCGAAGCGGGGAAGCGTATCACCCTGGAAGGCCAGGAGATGGACGTGACCACGGCGGGCTTGGCGCGCATGAACATGATCCTGCACGACTTCCCCACGGCCACCATCCAGCAAGGCAATACCCTGGCATCGCCCAAGTTCAAGGACGGAGAAAACTTGCGCACCTACGACTACGTGGTTGCCAATCCGCCCTTCTCGGTGAAAACCTGGAGCAACGGCCTCACGCCCGAGGCCGATCCCTACCAGCGCTTTTCCTGGGGCGTGCCGCCCGCCAAGCAGGGCGACTACGCCTTC
>DATCUA010000027.1:0-2697 GCA_036567645.1 Rectinemataceae bacterium
GAGGAAGTCGCCATAGCGGGCCTCTATCACCACAGCCGCCGAATCGTAGCCCGATAATTCCCGAAGCGTCTGGTGGAGAACGACTATGGAGCCGAAGTCCCCGAGGAGATTGTCGAAAGTCTTGCGCTCGACCAGTGCTACGATCGTCTCGCCGCGCATGAGAGCGTAATCGCCTACTGGCAATGTCTTCCTTACGGTTTCCGCCCCGGGAAATTTCCAAGCGTAGCGTTCGCGGCTGTCGATGGCGATTTCCAGCTCGGCAGCCCCGCGCAACGAAATCTTCGATCTCGACCTATGGCCCTGGATTGCCGCCTGGGTCCTGAAGAATATCTGCTCGTAGGCGCCGACCCCGGACTTCCTGGCCTTCTCCAGGATCAAGAACTCGCAGCGTTTTCGGTTCGGCCTGCCGAGCGTTACGGAAATCCGCTTGCCGAACACGTCCATGCCCACTACGGGAACGCGTTCCACTTCCTCGAAGATATCGACGTCTTCCGGAGCCGAACCGTCCCTGATGCAGAAGATGTTCGTGCCCGAACCAGGCCACTTGCCCTTGGCGCGTACGGCGAAAAGCGTCTTGGTTCCCCGGGAGATGGCAATCCGATAGGGGAACTGGGGGTTGCCGGTCGATTGGACGATCCATATATCGCCATGCATCGTGCCTCTAGTGTATCGAAGACCGTTGCGGCTCCGTAAGCCCGAACCGGATGATTCGGTATTGTTCATATTGATAAAAACTTATATAATCCGATTGCGGCACGCCGCGAAAGGAAGGTCTTCATGAAACGCAGCCTCGCAATCGCATTCGCCCTCGTCCTGGCGGTCATGGCCCTGGGAGCCCAGAGCGCCGACTCGATCTCCAAGGCTTCCACGACCAACTACTACAAGCAGACATCGCTCTCCGGAGAGGACCTGTGGAAGGCTGTGGAGTCCTATGCGTGCTCGGTTTCCGTAGCCACCGTCAACGCCGACGGCACCCCCAATGTCGCCGTCGTCATTCCCGGGGTCACCAAGGACAGGCAGTACCTCTACTTCGGGCTCGCTCCCAACCAGACCGGGATCAACTTCAAGGAGCGGAAGTTCGCCATAGTCACCTTCATCGACTACAAGGCGCCCACCGCCACCGCGAAGATGTTCACCTCCGGAGCTCGCGTCGTGGTCGAATACGTCTCCGATCCGGCGGTCCAGGCCAGGCTGGTGGAGGAGAATAAGGACAAGAAAGCCACTCCCTCCACGATCTTCATGAAGATACTCCAGGTTCTGCCGATCGGTTGATCGGGCGGAGCCCGCGCCGTTTCATTCGTCCAGGAAGGCCGTGTCCTCGGGACGGGCCACCACGTGAGGCGCGCCCTTGCCCAGGATGGCTTCCAGATCCTCTGTCTTCTTGCCCAGGACGGCGGCGAGCTCGGCGGAGGAGAAGTTGGATACTATCTTGGCCGCCTCGTTGACGAGGATAACCGAGCCGCGCCCGAAGTCTCCCTCTACGGACGTCACGCCGCGCGGGAGAAGGGAATGGCGCTCGCGAATGGCGGCGAGGGCTCCCTGATCTACCCTGATCCGGCCTTTTGGCTGAGAGTTCTTGAGCCAGCGCACCCGATTCTTGAGTGCGTGGGCGGCGTCGAAGAGGGTGCCGATGGGCTCGCCCGCGGCCACGCGGGCTATGACGCGCGGCTCGCGGCCATGGGCTATCACCACCCTGCAGCCCGCGTCCCGGGCTATGGCTACGGCGGCCAGCTTGGTCTTCATTCCTCCCGTGGAGAACTCCGAACCCCTGCCCCCGGCCGCGGCGATATGCTCGCCCGTGAGCTCGGCCACGTAGGGAATGCGCTTGGCCTCGGGATTTTCCCGGGGATCGGAATCGTAAAGGGAATCCACATCCGAGAGGATGAGGAGGAGCTCGGCGTCCACCTTGCTCGCTATGTAGGCGGAGAGCCTGTCGTTGTCGCCGAAGGCGTTGCCGATTTCGGCTGTCGATACGCAATCGTTCTCGTTGAAGACAGGCACGGCCTTTTCGGCGAGGAGGGTTTCCACGGTGGCTCTCAAGTTGAGGTAGGAGGCGCGGTCGTCCCAGGCGTCCCGGGTGACGAGGAGCTGGGCGGCCACGAGGCCGAAAACCCCGAAGGCGCGTCGGTACTCTTCCATGAGGATGGGCTGGCCTATGGCCGCGCAGGCCTGGCGCATGCGGACTTCGGTAACGCGCTTGGTCAGGCCGAGTTCGCGTGCTCCCATGCCTATGGCCCCTGAGGTCACCAGGATGAGCTGCTTGCCCGCCCTGACGAGGTCGGCGAACTGGGCGGCTACGCGGTGGAGGTACTCTTCATCCACTCCGCCGCGAGAGGAATCCTCCTTGGGCGAGTGGGAAGACGTGATCCTGGAGGGAGCATCCTTGGGCTTGCTCACCGTGGCCGTGCCTATCTTGACCACGATGCGCGTTGCACCCGCCAGGGCGGCGCGGGCGGCCGCTTCCGCTTCGTTTCCAGGAGTCATAGGGCCTCCTCGCCCCGGGCAAGGGGCAGATCTCTATGGATGAAGCGCTTTTCGCCCGAGGCGTAGGGGGCGACAGTGTGGCCTGAGCCGGAGAGGATCCACTTGTACGTGGTGAGGCCCGCCAGCCCCATAGGGCCGCGGGCGTGGAGCTTGCCCGTGGCTATGCCCACTTCCGCTCCTAGGCCGTAGCGGTAGCCGTCGGAAAAGCGGGTG
>DATCUA010000028.1:0-2147 GCA_036567645.1 Rectinemataceae bacterium
GCCGCCCGCAGCAGCCAAGGCCAGCGCGAGGATAAAAACCAGAGCCTTGTTTCCCGCTCTCTTTCTCGTGAAGGAATTCATCGTTCGCCTCCTCGGGATGGGTTCTCGGTCGCTCCAAAGCGCGCACTACAGCCCATCATAGGCCATGTTAGGACACCGCCCCGCCCGGGTCTGTAGGAAAATTCCGGATTCTTGCGTAGGACAAACCCTTACGGGAGGACTTCCCAGGATTCGAGCCTAGCCGCGCTAGCCTACGAGCCCTTTCTTGAACGCGTAGTTCATGAGTTGGGAATTGTTCTCCATATTCATCTTCTCCAGGATCCGGCTACGGTAGGTGCTCACCGTCTTGACGCTCAACGACAGCATGCCGGCTATTTCGCCCACGCTCTTGCCCAGGGCAAGGAGCTTGAGTATCTGGAACTCCCTGTCGGAAAGCTTTTCGTGAGGCTCCTCGGATCCGCTGGCCATGCCCTCCAGGAGGATTTCGCTCGCTCTCGGCCCCAAGTACCGATGCCCCGCGGCCACCGTCTTCACAGCTGCCACGAGATCGCCCGGGTCTATCGCCTTATTGACGCAGCCCGATGCCCCGAGCCTGAAGGCCCGCAGGGCGTACTGCTCTTCGGGCAGCATGGAAAGGATGAGTATGTGGGTAGTGGGATCGATGTCCTTCAGGTCCCGCACGAGATCCAGGCCTTCCCGTCCCGGCATGGAGTAATCCAGGACTATGAGGTCGAAATGCCGTTTCTTCGCCTTTTCCAGTGCCTGGATTCCGTCCTCTGCCTCGTCCAGGCAGGAGAGAGGGATGTTCTCCTCCAGGAGCTGCCTCAGCCCCTTTCGCACGAGAAAGTGGTCGTCGGCTATCAGGATATTAACCATGCCTTCCCATTCTCCTGGGCGTGCGGGGAAGCCGGGCGTAGAGGGCGCAACCCTTGCCCCGGGAGGTCCGGATCTCCAGCTCGCCGCCCTCGGACGCGCAGCCCTCGCGCATGCCGATGAGCCCGAAGGAATCGTGTGCCTCGATCTCGGCCTGATCCATGCCCTTTCCATCGTCCCGTACGCTCAGGATATACCACTGTTCTTCCGAGAGGAATTCCACTTCCATCCTTCGGGCGCCGGAATGCCTGGCCACATTGCTCACCATCTCCTGGAGTATCCTGAAGAAAATCCTCGCGTATTGAGCCGGCATCTCCTTCCACCCTTCCCCGATGGTCACTTCCGATTCTATGCCGCTCATCGTGGCGAAATTCCGTATGTAGAAGCGTATAGCGTCCGGGAAGTCGTTGCCTTCAAAAGAAAGCGGGCGCAGTCTCTGCGCGATCTTCTTCACAGAATCCATGGCTCCTTGTATGACGCTCCTCATCTCTCCGATTTTCTGCAAGCGCTCTTCGGGCGCCGCATCCAGATGGGAAGAAAGCCAGTAAGCGCCAAAATTGAGCGCCATGAGGTACTGGCCGATCTCGTCGTGCACATCCCTGGCGGCCAGCTTCCTCTCCTCTTCCCGCGCCTCTTCTATGTGCCGAGCGAACTTGACCAGGAGAGCGTTCCGTTTCTTGAGGCTACGTACACCCATGATGAGGGCTATGGACAGGCCCGCGGCCAGTCCCCCGTAGGCGAGGCTTTCGAACCACCAGGTCCTCCACCAGGGAGGCTTGACGGAAATCGACAAGGAAGCCCCATAGGAATTCCAGATCCCGTTGCCGTTCGCCGCCTTGACCCTGAGCATGTAGGTGCCGGGCGCCAAGGGAGCAAGATAGCCTTTGTTCACGTTCCCCATCTCCGTCCAGGCCGACTGCATTCCTTCCAATTTGAGGGCGTAGCGATTCCGAGACGAGGAAGAAAAGTCCATGACAGCTATAGAAAAACCCAACCCCGCGTTGTCGTGGGGCAGGACGATGGAGGTTCCATCTGGCGACCTCGAGAGTATTCGCTTCTCGCCCAGGGGAACGAGGTCGGAAATGAGCACGTCGGGAAGGGATGCGTAGCGGGCTATGCGATCGGGATCGAAAGCCCCCACTCCCTCGTCTCCGAAAACCCATATCATCCCATCCGCATCGGACAACACGGCGCCTGAATCGAAGCCCGAACCGGGGAGGCCGTCTTCCTTGCCCATCAAGAAAGCCTCGCTCCTCTCCAGATCGAGACAATAG
>DATCUA010000029.1:0-5189 GCA_036567645.1 Rectinemataceae bacterium
GAAGCTCCTCTCGGCTTGGCTGGGCTTCGGGGGGATCTGAGAACACGGATACGTTGAACCAGGGATGCCGCCGGAGAAAGCCGGAAGCGGGGATAAGCGGGAGCGCTAGACGGTGCCGGCCCTGAACGAGCGCTTGAAGCTGCCGCGCCTCAGCCTCTCCAGCCACACGACGACGATGGCCAGGCCCAGGCGCGGCACGATGATCCAGAACAGGGGAACGGACAAGGCCATGTAGAGGATCGTGTCCTCCACCAGGGAGTGGCAGATGGCCGCGTGGTGGTTGAATAGATCCCCGTCCTGCTTCTTCATCCTCCCCGACTCGTACTCCGCCTTGATGATGCCCGCCCCGTACGTATATCCCACCACATTTATCACAATCCACAGGAAGCTCGCCTCGGCGGGCAATCCGAAGAATTTCATGAAGGGCGCGAGGATGCGGGATAGGAAATCCATCACCCTGAACTCTTCGAAGAGGGCCTGGACGATCATGATGCCGAAGACGAAAAGGGTGATCTTGCCCACGAGCTTGAGGGTGGAAAAGCCCCAGGATCCGAGCATGGACCAGAAGGGAAGCTGCCGAGCCGCCAAGCCAGAAGAAAAGGCTGTGTCGGCCAGGGCTTTGGGCATGAGGAGATTGAGCAAAAAGGCCGCGACTAGGGCGGTTCCCAGGCGCAGGAGAGCCATTTTGAGGGCCGATGAACCAGCCGACTTCATGACTGCCGTTTCCACGATCAGGTTGTGGGCTATCAAGCACATGACAGCGAGAATGGTGGCGTCTCTCAGGCTCAGGACGAGGGAGCCCATGACGGCTATGGCCGAATAGTTGTTGAGCAAGGCTCCCGAGATGAAAACCAATGCGGCTTCACCTGGGAGCCCGACAAGTCGCATGATAGGAGAGAGGTAGCGCGCTAGTATGGCGAGGAGGCCGCTCCACCCGAGGAGGGCTACGATGAGGCTGGTAGGGATCATGATCTTGAGGAGGAAGACGACGGTGCTCAGGGATTTGCCGAAGGCCTTCCCGAGAGCCGATGCGAACCTCGCCTGGAGGCCTTTTCTATCCGGAGGATTCATGGTTGTGAACGCAGTATAGCATCGCCGACCGGGCGTGGGAACGAGTCGGCGCCCGTGCCTTCCCCATTGGGCCTAAACCCTCCTCGGCCTCCGAAGGCTGCGCATCCTCCGAGCGAACTCCTCGTCTTGCGCAAGTTCCTCCAGGCTCGGTTTGGTGCGGTACGCCCAATTCGTTGGGCTCGATGTACCGGGCACGTTGATCCGTTCGAGTGCCGGGTCTGGATCCCTGTGCCTTTCCGAGGCTGCCAGGAGGTCCTGGAGCGGGAACACGACTATCCTCGACGAGGACGCGGCCACGGCCGACAGGATGTGGAGGGCGGATTCGGGATCCAGATCCGTCGGAGCATCGGCCTGCGCCAAGGGCCCTCCGGCATACCGGACGAGTTCCCATACCTTCTCGCGCTCCGCTTCCTCGATCCACCATTGCCGCAGCGACGAGGAGTCGTGGACCGAGGTGCAGGCCACGGAGTCCTCGGGATAGTCGGCGAGGGGAATATATGGTGATCCCGGAGAGGCATAATCCCTGTGCCAGCGCAACACCCTCAGACCGGGGATGCCAAGCTCGCCGAGGACAGTGGGGACGCAGGGCGGAACCGCGCCCAAATCCTCCGCGCACGGCCGCATCTCCACTGACGAAGCCAAGGCGCCGAGGATCTTTCTCCCTGTCCGTTCCCAAAGCGCGAAGGATTCGGCTTTGCGCCTGCCGATCAGGCCGCCCAATGCCACGCGTTCGCCATCGGAGAGAGAACGCCACGCTGTGCTTTCCTCATAATTCCAAGCGCTGGCGAACTTGCCCGGCCTCACTTCCACAAGACAGCGATTCCTCCACCATGATAAAAGGGTCGCCTCTGCTGGGGATCCCGGCGAATCTATGAGGGAAACGATATCCTTGCCTCCCCGTATCGAGGGGGAGAAGAGATAGAGATCCTCGTCTCCGATCTGCTCGAAGAGCGCGGCCTGAGCGCTTCTCGCCTTCGTCTCGCCGAATTCGGCCAGGGCCGCTCTGATTGCCTGCCCGGGGACATGGGGACGGGAGAGCCAGCGTATCCTCCCCGAGTCGAATCCCAGAGCGAGGAGATCGGTGTAGTCCAGGCGGCGCTCCGGCTCGAATCGGCCCAGGTAGCCGTCCAGCTCGCTCTTGCCGATGGCCCATATCCTGAAGAAGCCCAGCACATGGTCTATCCTGTAATAGCTGTAGTAGGCATCGGCCTCGGCGAGGCGATCCTTCCAGAAGCGATAGCCATCGGCGGCGATGGAGTCCCATCGGTAGAGGGGAAACCCCCAGTTCTGTCCGAATGCCGAGTACATGTCGGGCGGAGCCCCAGCGCTCGCTTCCAGATCGAAAAGATCCCGCTGATGCCACACCTCGGCCGAATCGGCATTGAGGAGGATGGGGATGTCGCCCATGATCTCCACGCCCCGGGCCTTGGCCAAGGCGCAGGCTGAAGCGAATTGCTCCGAGCACCTCTTCTGGAGCCAGGCCCAGAACAGGAGTTCGGGGCCGAGATCGGCCCTGTTCCATAAGGCGTCCACGAGCTCGGTCGAAGGATTCGCGTCCTTCTTCCATTCCCACCAGGGCAGGCCCCCTTCCTCTGCTTTGCGATAGGAGAAACAGGCAAAGGGCCTGACCCAGGATCGGGCCTCCGCCCAGGCCCGCACGGAATCCATGAGAGCCTTACCCTGACCGGGAAGGTTCAGGCAACCCTCCCACAGCCTCCGGAGAATGAGCATCTTGGCGTCCAGGATCTCGGCGTACCGCACCCTTCCGTCATTTCGATGCGCGCATGCAAGCGCCGCCGCATCTTCCCTGCAGGCCTCGGCCAGCCGGCCTGATCCAGTATCCCGCCGAGGGCCAACGATTTCCGGCAAGTCCCCGATGCGGAGGTATATCGGATTCAAGGCGAAGGCGCTCAACGCTGAATAGGGCGAGGTTTGCGTTCCCGTATCGTTGACGGGGAGAATCTGGATCATGTCCATTCCCCATCGGGCTGCGAGATCGGCCATCGCGGCGATGTCGGGAAACTCGCCGCAGGGTCCCGACCCGGTACGGGCCGAAAGCAGGGGGAGGGCGTAGCCGAGAATTTTGCCTTCGCGAGTAGCGGGCTTCATGGCTTGCTCCATAACCCGAGGATGGCCGACTTGAGGCTGGTATGCCGGTGCCAGGAACCCGGGCGATCCTTGGCTTGTCTATCTTCAGGCTCGTCGAAAGCGGATTCGGGCGGGCCCAGGATGGGTGAAAACCCGAGGGCCGCCCCCGATCTCGCCCGTTTCGCCATCTGCCGCACGGGCCTGATTTCACCCGCCAGGGACAGCTCCCCCGCCAGGGCGGCCTTGGCGGGAAGGGCCTGGCCCGTCCTCGCCGAATAGAGGGCGGCGGCGAGAGGCAGGTCGATGCCCGGTTCGCCGAGCCTGACTCCGCCCGCCACGTTGATGTAGATATCCTGGTCGGAGAGTCTGAGGCCCGTTTGCTTCTCTATGACTGCCGCTATCCGGGCCACTCGCGAGGCGTCTATCCTGTCCGAGTAGACCCTGGTAAGGCCGGCCTTGGCGGGCACGGCCAGGGCCTGTATTTCGACTAAGAGGATCCGGGATCCCTCGTGGACCACGGCTACCGCCACGCCGGGAGGCAAGCCCCCCTCCCGCCTCACCAGGAGTATACCCGAAGGATCGGAAAGCTCGGAAAGCCCCTTTGCGCCCATGCGGTAGAGGCCGAGCTCGTCGGTGGAACCGAAGCGGTTCTTGGAAGCCCGCAAGGCTCTCAGGTCGCCTTCGGCCTGCTCGAAGGCCAGCACCGCGTCGACTATGTGCTCGGCCGCCTTGGGGCCTGCTATCAGGCCTTCCTTCGTCACGTGGGCCACGAACACTATGACGGAGTCGTGGCTTTTGGCCCACGAGCTGAGCTCCTGGGAGCAATACTTTATTTGGCTCGCTGTGCCCGGCACCACGCCCGCATCCGGCGTGTAGATGGTCTGTATCGAATCCACGACGATGAATACGGGGCGGAGCGAATCCAGAGCCGAGAGTATCCTGTCCAGATCGGTGGTGCAGAGGACCTCGATGTTGTCCTTCAAGGCTCCGAGCCGCTCGGCCCGGGAACGGATCTGCGCCGGAGATTCTTCTCCCGAAACGTAGAGCACGCGGCCCTTGGTTTCCAAACCGGCGCATATCTGAAGGAGCAGGGTGCTCTTTCCTATTCCCGGCTCCCCGCCCAGGAGGATGGCAGATCCGCGCATGAAGCCCCCTCCCAGAACCCTATCCAACTCGGGACTACCGGATGGGCTTCGCGCCCCCGAGGCCGGGTCTATCGCCTTGATGGGTACGGAGTAGGTTTCGCCCTTGGCTTCGTTCCTGCCCGGTCTCTTGGCCTGGATTTCGCGCAGGCTGTTCCACAGGCCGCATTCGGGACATCGGCCCAGCCATTTCGGCTCGGCATGGCCGCAGTTCTCGCATTTATATTGCACTGAAGGGCGTTTCATACTCGATCATCGTACACGAGCCCGGCCTGCGCTTCAAGTTTCCATAAGCGAACCTGTAAAATGGCCGGGACGCCCACACGAGAAAGTGTTAGAAACCTATCCTAGCCTATTAATTCGCAGCGCGTTCCCTTCATCCGAGTTCCCCGGATAGCAGAGCCGGCCCAGCTATCGAAGCGAAGCATAGCGAATCGCCTAACGCGTTTCGCATGAATAGAATAAATCGCTAGCAGGCTTGCAATTTGCACGTTTCGGAGTAGTATTCAAGATACGGAGGTACCGAGGTGGATAAAAAAGCCCTGACCGCGATGAAAAAGCTCGTCAAGAACGGACGCGACCTCGTGCAGATACTCGGGAAATACCTGAGTATCCTCGAAGAGGCCGTCATGGCTGAGGTTCCTGAAAAAAAGACCCAGCTCGCGGTTCCCAAAGCCGCCGCGAAAAAGCCCGTTGTGAAAAAGCCTGAAGAAAAGCGAATCCCAGCGAAGAAGTCGGAATCCAAGAAAGCCCCTGCGAAGGCCATCCAGAAGGCGGCCGCGCCCAAGACTTCCTCGACGAAGCTCGTGGCTCCCAAGGCCGCCGCTCCTAAGGCTCCGGCTGTAAAAAAGGCTCTCCCTGCCGCGAAGGCTCCCGAAAAAAAGCCCG